>NZ_DCYC01000088.1:0-4841 GCF_002330965.1 Arsenicicoccus sp. UBA2120 | reverse complement strand
ATCGGTGGATCGAGGCTAAGGTCGGACGGCTGCCAGCTGCCGACTCGGCCCCGCGGCTCTCCCACACCCCTGACGAGCCGAGCGGTGAGATCCACTCGATCCGCCGCCACGCCGTCCTCACCGTCTGTGGATGGACCGTCCTGCGCGCGAGCGGGTGGGGTTCGTCATACGGCCCCGTCCTGGTCCCGCCCGGGCACCCCGGGCATACTGACCGGTAATCCAACGGTGAGGAGCAGGCGATGAAGCTGGGACTAGGACTGGGCTACTGGGGCGCGGGCAAGCCCGAGGGGGTCGAGGAGGCGGTCACGGCCGCCGAGGAGTGCGGGTTCGACTCCGTCTGGACGTCCGAGGCCTACGGGTCCGACGCCCTCACCCCCCTCGCCTGGCTCGGCGCCCGCACCACGCGCCTCACCCTGGGCACCGCCGTCATGCAGATGTCGGCGCGCACCCCCGCCGCCACCGCCATGGCCGCGATGACCATGGACCACCTCTCCGGCGGCCGGTTCGCCCTCGGGATCGGCGCCAGCGGCCCGCAGGTCGTCGAGGGGTGGTACGGCCAGCCCTACCGGCAGCCCCTCGCCCGGACCAGGGAGTATGTCGAGATCCTGCGCGCCGCCATGCGTCGGGACGTGGTGCAGCACACCGGCCGCCACTACCAGGTGCCGATCGAGGGTGGCACCGGTCTCGGCAAGCCGCTCAAGTCCACGCTGCACCCCGTCCGCGAGACGATCCCCATCCTGATCGCCGCCGAGGGCCCCAAGAACGTCGCCCTCACGGCCGAGATCGCCGACGGGTGGCTGCCGCTGTTCTACTCCCCCTACGAGGACTCCTTCTACCGCCGCTGCCTCGACGAGGGCTTCGCCGCGCGTGGCGGCCGCCCGGACGACTTCGAGGTGGCGCTGCCGGTGCAGGTCGTCGTGGACGAGGACCTCGAGCGGGCGGCCGATCGGCTTCGGCCGCACATCGCGCTCTACGTCGGCGGGATGGGCGCCAAGGGGCAGAACTTCCACTACGACGCGGTCGCACGGCTGGGCTTCGAGGCGGAGTGCGAGCGCATCCAGGAGCTGTTCCTGGCGGGGCGCAAGGAGGAGGCCGTGGCCGCCGTCACGACCGAGATGGTGTCGCGCATCGCGCTCGTCGGCCCGGTGGCCAAGATCAAGGACGAGCTCGCCGCGTGGGAGGAGTCGCTAATCACCACGATGGTCGTCCACGGCAACGCCCGCACCGTGCGGCAGATCGCCGAGATCGTGCTGTAGGTCTGCGTGCTGCAGGTCTCCGTGCTGTAGATCACGGTCGCCGCGGGCCCCGGGCAGCGCTCCCGGGCCTGCGCCTTCCGCGACGTCAAGTCCTATCCTCAGGGGCATGCCAGCCGAGCGCCTGATGCCCAACGACGAGTCCCAGGACCTCATCGACCTCACCCGCGAGATCTGCCGCGACAAGCTCGCGCCCCAGGTCGATGCCATGGAGGCCGCTCACGAGTTCCCCCGCGAGATCTTCACGCTGCTCGGCAGGTCGGGCCTGCTGACGCTGGCCTACCCCGAGGAGCTGGGGGGCGGCGGCCAGCCCTACGAGGTCTACCTGCAGGTCGTCGAGGAGATCGCCTACGCCTGGATGTCGGTGGCCGTGGGCGTGTCCGTGCACTCGCTGACCTGCTTCCCGGTCGCGACCTACGGCACCGAGGAGCAGCAGCGCGACCTGCTCACCGGCATGCTCTCCGGCGAGCAGCTCGGGGCCTACTGCCTGTCCGAGCCGCAGGCCGGGTCCGACGTGGCCTCGATGACGACCCGGGCCACGCGCCAAGGGGATTCGGGTCCCTACGCCCTGCGCGGCACCAAGGCCTGGATCTCGCACGCGGGCCATGCCGACTTCTACACGACCTTCGCCCGCACGAGCGACGAGGGCGCCAAGGGCCTGTCCTGCTTCATCGTGCCGGGGGACGCGGCGGGGCTGGGCTTCGCCGAGCCCGAGCGCAAGATGGGCCTGCACTGCGACACGGTCCGCCAGGTCTACCTCGAGGGGGTCGAGGTCGACGAGGGTCGCCGCATCGGTGCGGAGGGGCAGGGTATGCCGATCGCGCTGGCCGCCCTCGACGCCGGTCGTCTCGGCATCGCGGCGTGCGCCACGGGCCTGGCCCAGGCCGCGCTGGACGTGTCCGTGCGCTACGCCAAGGAGCGCGTGCAGTTCGGCCGGACCATCGGCGAGTTCCAGGGCCTGGCCTTCCTGCTCGCCGACATGGAGGCCGCCGTCCACCAGGCGCGGTCGACCTATCTCATGGCCGCCCGCATGAAGGACGCCGGGCGCAGCGTCGGCAAGCAGGCGTCGGTCGCCAAGCTCACCGCCACGGACGCGGCGATGAAGGTCACCACCGACGCTGTGCAGGTGCTCGGCGGCGCGGGCTACACGATGGACTTCCCCGTCGAGCGCTACATGCGCGAGGCCAAGGTCACCCAGATCTTCGAGGGGACCAACCAGATCCAGCGCCTCGTCATCTCGCGGGCGCTGCTCCGCGGCTGAGCTCGTCGGGCCGCGGCCAGACCTATCATCCGATCGTCAACATCCCACCAGGACAGGACATCTCGTGAAGATCACCGACCAGACCGTCGCCCTCGTCACCGGCGGCGGCTCGGGCCTCGGCGAGGCCACCACCCGCGCCCTGCACGCCGCCGGCGCGGCCGTCGTCATCGTCGACCTCGAGACCTCGCGCGGGGCCCAGGTCGCGGAGGAGCTGGGTGAGCGCGCGCGCTTCTGCCCCGCCGACGTGCGGGACGAGGACGGGGTGCAGGCCGCCGTCGACGTCGCCGCCACGCTCGGCGAGCTGCGGATCGCGGTGTCCTGCGCGGGAGTGGCGACGCCGGGTCGCGTCGTGGGTCGCGGTGGCCCCCTCGCGCTGGAGAAGTTCCGGACCGTCGTCGACATCAACCTCGTCGGCACCTTCAACGTCATGCGCCTGGTGGCGGCGGCGATGGTCGACAACGAGCCCGTCGACGGAGACCGTGGCGTCATCATCAGCACCGCCTCCATCGCGGCCTACGACGGGCAGGTCGGGCAGGCGGCATACGCCTCCTCCAAGGCCGGCATCGTCGGGCTGACGCTCACCGCCGCCCGGGACCTCGCCGACAAGGGCATCCGCGTGATGACCATCGCCCCCGGCACCATGGAGACCCCGATGATGGCCGGCATGCCGGAGGAGACCCGCGCCAGCCTCGGCGCGATGGTCCCGCACCCGTCACGCCTCGGCCGCCCCGAGGAGTTCGCTGGGCTCGCGGAGCACATCATCGCCAACCCCATGCTCAACGGTGAGGTGATCCGCCTCGACGGGGCGCTGCGCATGCCGCCTCGCTGACCACTCGTCAAGCCTGGACCGAGGGCACGTTCCGTGACGGGACGTGCCCTCTGCGTATCTCGTGGCGTGTTGACCGATCAAGAAACAATCAGAGGCCAGAAGGTCTTTACAGGGATCGCTGACGGTCCAGGATGATCCCCCATACGGCCCTCCCATCCCCAGGCCGTGCTCACCCACAGGAGTCATCGATGCGCCATCTGACCGTGCCCCGCCCTGCCCTCTTGTCCCTCGCGACCGTCGCCGCCGTCACGCTCGGTGCCGGCGTCCTCGCCCCCATCGCCCAGGCCGGCGCTCCCGCCGCACCGCCGGACGTCAACCCCATCGTCGGCGGCGGCCAGGCCCCCGAGGGCCGGTGGCCCATGGCCGTCAAGATCAAGATGACCACCTCGGGCGGCACCTTCGGCTGCGGCGGCACCCTCATCAGCCCGGACACCGTCCTGACGGCCCAGCACTGCCTCGACGAGACGCCGTCGACGATGAGCGTCGAGGCTCTCATCGGCAAGGTCGACTTCACCAAGGGCGAGTCCCGCAAGGTCGTCACGTGGAAGACGGGGGCGGGCCCGCGCAAGGGCGACTGGGCGGTGGGCAAGCTGGACCGCCCGTCGACCATCACCACCTTCGCCCCCCTGCCGGCAGACACGTCGCTCGACCGCTCCCCCTGGTTCACCGCCATCGGCTGGGGCCGGCTCACCGAGGGCGGCGCCAGCACGCAGTACCTCCAGCAGGTGGACCTCCCCCTGCACACAGGCAGCGGCTGCCTGCCGTATGCCGACGCCGAGATCTGCGCCTCGGGCAACGGGACGGCCGGCAAGGACACCTGCAACGGCGACTCGGGCGGCCCGCTCTTCGCCAAGAACACCTACGGCCGCGAGGTCCAGGTCGGCATCACCTCGTCGGGCGTCGGCTGCGCCCGCGCCAACGACGCGGGGCACTACACCAAGATCTCGGCCTACCGCTCGCAGATCCTGTCGGCCATCGACGCCATCGGCGGCACGCGACCCGGCGGCACGACGCCCACGCCTACCCCGACGCCCACGCCGACCCCGACGCCGGGCAGCAACGCGGTCGTCAACGGCGGCTTCGAGTCCGGCCAGACCGGCTGGACCGGCACCACCGGCCCCATCACCAACAACGCCGGACGCCCCGCCCACACCGGCACCTGGAAGCTCTGGCTCGGCGGCAACGGCACCACCGCCACCGAGTACCAGCAGCAGACCCTGACCGTCCCGGCCGGCGGCAAGCTCACCTACTGGGTCGCCGTCGACAGCGCCGAGACCTCCGGCTACACCGCCTACGACAAGGCCACCGTCACCATCAACGGCTCCGCCGTGGCGTCCTACTCCAACCTGACCAAGACCAACGGCTACGTCCAGAAGACCGTCGACCTGTCCAGCTACGCCGGACGCAGCGTCACCCTCAAGATCACCGCCACCGAAGACTCCTCCGCCCAGTCCAGCTTCGTCTTCGACGACATCACCGTCCAGTAACCCCAGCACCA
>NZ_DCYC01000074.1:0-34584 GCF_002330965.1 Arsenicicoccus sp. UBA2120 | reverse complement strand
CAGCGTCGCCGTGCGCCGGGCGGGGCGAAGCCCTCGGCATACGAACAGCCGGGGGAGTGCCCGAGCCGACCGCCGGCTCAGACCCGGCGCCGACGGCCGGAGCGGGACCGGCGCCGACCGCCGGATCAGGCCGGGGGCCGACCTGGTCCGGGCGGCACTGGCCGGGTCGGACCTGCGCGGCGCGGACCTGAGGGGAGTGCTGCTGATCGCGGCCGACCTGCGCGACGCCGACCTGGCGCGCGCGGACCTGCTGGGTGCCGACCTGCGGGACGCCGACCTGCGCGGGGCCAGGGTGGCGGAGGCTCTGTTCGTGACCCCGCCGCAGCTGGCCGCGGCCAGGACCGACGAAAGCACCACTCGCCCGCCAGGTGTGAGCGGGACTCACGCGGGGTAGGTTCGGGGGAACCGGTCGTCACGGACCGGGCCAGTCGAACGAAAGGGAAACCTCATGGGTCTCGACGACAAGATGGACAACAAGGGTCAGGACGTGTCCGGCAAGGCCAAGGAGGCCACGGGCAAGGTCACCGGCGACGAGGAGCTGCAGGCCGAGGGCAAGGGCGACCAGATGGGCGCCAACCTCAAGCAGGCCGGCGAGAAGGTCAAGGACGCCTTCAAGAACTGAGCCGCCGAGCAGCTCTCGCACCGCCGCCGCACCTCCGCCTGCCGTTCGTCGGCCACGCGGGTGCGGCGGCGGTGGCCTGTCCGGGTCCGGTCAAGCCACCGCCGGCCGACTCAGGCCAGCGCTCGCGCCAGCTCTCGCACCACCATCGGCCCGTGCAGCGCGAACGCCGTGTAGACCTGCACCAGCGAGGCCCCGGCGTCACGCATGGCCAGGGCGTCGTCCGCCGAGCGGAGCCCGCCCACCCCGATGATCGGCAGCGCGCCGGCCGTCTCGTCGTGCACGAACCTCACCACCTCGACCGCACGAGCGCGGAGCGGAGCACCCGAGAGGCCGCCCGGCTGCGCGGCATACGACAGCTCGGTCTGGTCCAGGCCGGAGCGGGACAGGGTGGTGTTGGTCGCGATGATCCCGGCCACCCCCACGTCCAGGCAGACCGCGAGCAGCTCGGCCAGTGCGGGCTCGGTGAGGTCGGGCGCGACCTTGACCCAGATCGGCACCGCGTGCGCTGCGTCGTGTGCCTCGTGCCCCAGATCGCGCCCCGCCTCCCGCCCGACCGCGGCGCTGTCGCTGCGCAGCGCGGACAGGATCTCGCGCAGCGCGCCCTTGTCCTGCAGCTCGCGCAGGCCCGGGGTGTTGGGCGAGGACACGTTGATGGCGACGTAGTCCGCGTGCCGCGCCAGCCGGCCGAAGGAGTAGCGGTAGTCCTCCACCGCCTCCCCGAGCGGCGTGACCTTGGACTTGCCGATGCTGATGCCGAGCGTGACCGCGGGGCGGTGGGCGTCGAGGCGGTCGGCCAGGGCGTCGGCCCCGGCGTTGTTGAAGCCCATCCGGTTGATCACGGCGTCCGACTTCGGCAGGGTGAACAGCCGGGGCCGGTCGTTGCCGGGCTGCGGGTGCCGCGTGACGGTCCCCACCTCGACGAAGCCGAACCCGAGGGCTGGCCACACCGACAGCGCGCGCCCGTCCTTGTCCATGCCGGCGGCCAGACCCACGCGGTTGCCGAAGCGCACCCCGCCCACCTCGACCGGGGCGTCGGTCGCCAACCTCGACCGCAGCGGCGCGAGCAGCTCGGGCCGGCGCTCGGCGAGGGCCATCAGGCGCAGCGTGCGCGCGTGGACCTGCTCGGCGTCGCCGCCCGAGACGGAGTAGAGGGCGGGGCGCAGGAGATCGTCATACAGGCGGGAGAGGAGGGGCACGCGCCCATTGTCGCAAAGGGCGGGGGCTAGTCTCTGGCAGGTGAACGAGCAGCAGCCCCGAGAGCCCCTCATCCTCGTCGAGGGGGAGCCCGTCGCCATCCGCTTCAGCAAGTGGGACGGGGGCCCGCACTGGAGGTATGACGGGTCCTACCTCGGCCGCGACGAGCACGGCCACTGGGTCGCGGTGCCGGTGGGCGCCCCGATCACCCGCCCCGGGCGATCCTTCGACAACGAGCACCACAGCGTGGTGTGCGTCCCGCGCCAGTCTGGGCACGTCCTCACCACCAACGCGGATCCGCACAAGGTGCGGCACTACGTGGACATCACGACGGTGCCCCTGTGGTCACGCGTGGACGGGGTGGCGACCGTCTCGATGGTGGACCTCGACCTGGACGTCGTGGAGCGCCGCAACGGGCGCATCTACGTCGACGACGAGGATGAGTTCGCCGACCACCAGGTCGAGTTCGCCTATCCGCCGGAGCTCGTCACGTCGGCCGAGGCGGAGGCGCGGCGGATGCTCGTGCTCGTCGAGACCCAGGCCGAGCCGTTCGCGACCGTGGCGGAGGCGTGGCTCGACCGACCAACCGCCCGCCCCACGACGCCCTAGGGCGCGCGGGTCGCAGAGCGGTCCGGCCGTCAGCGGTTGGCCCGCAGCGGCCGGTGATCAGCCGTCGGTGATCAGCGGTCGGCGCGCGGGGTGTCCTCGCGCTCGAGGCTGACGACCTCCTTGGCGAGCTCCGCCTCGACGACCTGCTCGCGCGTCACCCGGTCCACGAAGACCCGGACGCGCTCGATCGGCACGACCCGCGTGACGACCTGCTCCTCGTGGAGGACGATCTCGATCGCGGCGTCCTGGTGCAGCTCGCCGTCGTCGTCGCGGTGGCCCTGAGGACGGTGCGGCTCGCCCGCGGCCAGGGCTGCCTCCTTCGCGGGGTTGCCCCGCCCCTGTGCGTCGCGGTCACCGGCGCCGGTCACGCCGTCGTGGTCCGGCGGCAGGGGCGCCCGAGCCGGCAGCTCCTCGACCACGAGCTCCTCGCGGCGGACGGTGATGGTCCGCTCCTCGGTGACGACGCGCTTGGACACCCGCACCCGGCCGCTCTCGACCGGGCGGGTGGTGACGAAGAGCTCCTCCTCGCTGCGGGTGACCGTTGTCGGGGCGTCGTGGCGATCGCTCTCCTGGCGGCCGAGGCCCTCGTGGGATCGTTCGGTGCGCAGATCGTGCTGGTCGCTCATGGTGGCTCCCTTGCTCGCGGCGACGGATATCTCCGCTCACCTACCCCTCGCCCCCTCGACCTATGCGCGCGGGAGGTCGCCCCCGACCCGTGAGACCGACCGCGTGCAGGGGTTCCGCGCGAGCCCTATGGGGTATCCGGGCGAGGACGAACCCACGCAGGGGGACGCGTCATCTGGACCCCTGCTCACTGGCGGTCGGCCGAGGCACGTATGCCGTCGGACCGACCGCGCCGCTGCACGAGAGGACGAGCCCATGCCACCGCGCGTGCGCAACCTGGACGAGGTCGACAAGACCGTGATGGTGCCGTGGGACGCGACGTCCGCCGAGCAGGCTCGGGCCGAGCTGCGCGCCAGCCTTGCGGACGAGCGCGTCGCCGACACGACGCTGGACGAGGCCGTCCAGGCCATCTCGGAGCTCGTCGCCAACGCCGTGCAGCACGCCGGTCCGATGCCGGGCGACGTCTTGCGGGTGCACTGGACCCTGCGCAAGGGGGTGGTCGAGGTGGACGTCACCGACGGGGGGTCCTCGTCCACGCCCCACCCCGTGCGGCAGACCCCCTGGCAGACCCGCGGTCGCGGGCTGCGGATCGTGCGTGCCTTCGCCCACGAGTGGGGCTACCTCGACCAGCCCAACGGCTCCCGCACGGTCTGGGCCGCGCTGGGTGGCCCGTCCCGACGCCGCACCCGCTGACACCGGCCGGCACCCTGGCGCCCCGCTAGGGTGGCCTGCATGGGCAAGGCATCTCGTCGCAAGGGCGACACCAAGAAGACCCGTCCGGCACCTTTCGCGCGCCGCCCCTTCGAGGGCCTGGTGGGCGAGACCGACCTCGTGGCGATGCGCGAGATCGTGCCCGCCGCGATGGCCACGGTGACGCTGCGCGAGCCGGTGGCCGACGTGTCGACCGCGACGCTCGTGACGGTGCTGCCCCTCGCCTGGCCCGGCCTGCGCCGCGCGGACGGTGAGGTCCTGGCGGGCCTGCAGTCCGGGACGAGCAGCGGCGACGCCAGCCGCGACCTCGCCCAGGTGCTCCTGGCCGCCGCCGAGACCGAGCCCGGCAGCCCGGTCGCGACGCTGCCCCTCGCCACCGAGGACCCCCCCCGCCTGCAGGACCTCCTCGACCCGTCCGCCCCCCTCGACATCACGGTGCACGAGGGCTTCGACTTCTGGGTCGGTGACGGCGACCTCGACGAAGAGGGGCGCGAGTCGCTGCAGCGCGCCAACGACAGCGCCATCCCCACCGTCAAGCTGGACGGCGTGCGGTCCGCCTACTGGTGCCTCATCGGCGACCGTGCCTATGTCCGCCAGGTGCTCCCCGACGACGAGGATGCCGCCACCGACGCACTCGCCCGCCTGCACGCGCGCGGCGAGAGCGCCCTGACCGACACCCACCGCCTGCTCGGCGCCTTCCGCGCCTGCGGGCTGCTCATCCCCGTCTGGGAGGTCGACCCCGAGGCGGACCCCGCCTCCTTCTCCGACCCCGCCCAGCAGATGCAGCAGCGGTATGCCGAGGCCCTGGCCGGCAGCACGCCGCTGTCGGCGGACGAGCGACGGGCTCGCTCGGGTCTGCTCAGCCGCCAGATCACCCTGCGCTGACGGAGGGTCCGCCGTGAGCGGTGACCACGCACGGCCGGTGGCGGTCGTCATCCCGGCCAAGGACGAGTCCGCGCGGATCGCCTCGACGATCCGGGCCGCGTCCGCCATCCCCGGCGTCGACCTGGTCGTCGTCGTCGACGACGGGTCGCGCGACGGCACGCAGTCCATCGCCCATGGCGCAGGCGCCGTGGTCGCCCGGCACACCCGCAACCGCGGCAAGGCCGCCGCCCTGCAGACCGGGGCGGCCGTGGTCGAGCGCCGCGACGAGCACGAGGGCCGGACCGGGACGGCCCGGCGGCTGCTGCTGCTCGTCGACGCGGACCTCGAGGACTCCGCCGCCGAGGTGGGGGTGCTCGTGCCGCCCGTGGCCGGCGGCGAGGCCGACCTCGCCATCGCGATCCTGCCCCCGCAGCGCTCCGCCGGTGGGGGTCACGGGTTCGTGGTGCGGCTGGCTCGTGAGGGCATCCGGTCGCTGACGGGCTGGACGCCCACGCAGCCCCTGTCGGGGATGCGCTGCCTGACCCGCGAGGCCTACGACGCGGCGCAACCCCTGGCGGCCGGGTGGGGCGTCGAGACGGCGATGACGATCGACGTGCTCGCCGCCGGACTGCGGGTGGTCGAGGTGCCGTGCGCGGTGCACCACCGCGTCACCGGCTCGGACTGGCGTGGCCAGCTGCACCGGGCCGCGCAGTACCGCGACGTGTGGCGGGCGCTCGCCGTGCGGCGCCTGCGGGCCCGCCGCGCTGCCCGACCGAGCGCCTGAGCTGTTGCCCGACCGAGCGCCTGAGCTGCCTGGCCCTCACGGGTGGGCGAGCAGCGTCCGTGACCAGCAGTCCACGAGATGCGCCCCGAATCTCTGTGTGCTCCAGCCGCGTTCGTCGACGAGCAGGGTCCAGTACTCCGGGGCGTTCATGCTCCAGATGATGTCGGCGACCTCGTCGTCGTCCAGGTCCGCCCGCAGCTCGCCCGTCGCCCTGAGGTCTCGTGCGAAGTCACGCATGTTGCCCGCCCGACGCTGCGTGATCTCGCCCCACAGATCCGCCGACTCGGGGTCTGTGGCGGCGGCGTCGCGCAGCGCGAGCACGACCGGCGCCAGGCGCGGCTGCAGGAGCAGGAGCCCGTCGACGTAGGCCGCCAGCTTGGCCCGCGCGGTCGGGGCCGCCCGCACGGCCCTGACGTAGTCGCGGTCCTCGGGGGCCACGGCGGTGTCCGTGCCCGAGATGGCCGTCTCCAGCACCTGCCGCAGCAGCTCCGGCTTGCGGCCCACCGCCGCGTAGACCGTGTCGACCGCCACCCCGGCGCGCGCGGCCACCTGCGAGACGGTGGTGGCGGCATACCCCTGCTCGACGACGAGGTGACGTGCCGCGTCGACGATCCGGTCGCGGGTGGCGGCCGCCTGCTCGGTGCGCCTCGACGAGCGGTAGCGCCGGGGCGAGGTGGCGTCGGCCGACGCGCTCATGCGGCTCCTGAGAGTGGGGGTCGTGCTGCGCGGTCAGCCTAGGCGCTCGAGCACCCCCGACTGGGCCAGCATGGCGAACCGGTCCGGGACGCCCCAGTGCTCGACGATGCGGCCGTCGACGACCCGGGCGACGTCCACCACGGTGAAGTCCAGCGGCCGTCTGCTCGGCGGGTCGAAGAAGGGTCCGGTCGCCGTGCCCTGCGCCCGCACGCGGACCCAGATGGTGTCGCCGTCCTTGACCTCGTCCTCGATGGTGAAGGCGATGTCGGGCACGGCCGTGTGGACGGCCCGCATCGCGGCCTTGACGTGCTCGATGGCCTGCTGGCCGGTGCCGGCGAGGCCGAACTGGTGCTCAACCAGGTCGGGGGAGCAGAGCTCGTCGACGATGGCCCCCTCGCCGGTGGCGAAGCCTTCGTGGAAGATGCGGGACATGACGATGCTGGCGGGAGGTGCGCTGGTGCCCATGAGGACTCCTCGGCTGGTATGCCCGCCGATGGTTGGCCCGGGGGGCGGTGCACTTTGATCCGAAGGGCATTCGGATCAATACATCGATCGTACGCCGTGCACGTCGCGCCGTCGACCCCTGACGGGTGCCCGTCGCCGAACGGCGTCCGGTCATCTCTCAGGTCGCGGTGCGACGGTGGGGCTGCACGCTGACAAGGGGAGGGAACCACGTCATGCAGAGCGATCGCGGCTGGATCCGCAGCTACGCCAAGGCCGCCATCCTGGCGGGGCTGGCCCTGCTAGGGGCGGCGCTGTGGGCCGTCGGCTGCTCCATCGGGATGGACCTCGCCGACGCCGGGTCCAGCGGGCCACCGGCCTGGACGATGGTGATGACCTGGGGTGGCCTCGCCCTGGCGCTGGTCACCGGCATCTGGGCGATCGTCGAGCTGGTCCGGTCGCACGAGCGCGTGCGCTGGAGCCGCTGGGCGCAGCAGGTCGGGCCTCACTCGGGCTGAGCGACCTCGTCGTTGGTGCCCGGGCTCACCGGGGTCGGCCCGGCTGCTGGGGTTGCTGGGGTCGCCCGCGTTGCTCGGTGGTGGGCGATGGCGCCCGTCGTGCTGATCGCCAGTCCGGCTGCGCCGACGACCAGGTATGCCGTCCGCGGCCCCACCAGCAGGTTGAGCGTCCCGCCGAGCGCGAGCGCCGCCACCGTGCAGGCGCGTGCCGCCCCTTCGACCGCCGCCAGGACCCGGCCGCGCTCGCGGTCCGGGATCTCGGCGAGGAGGACGGCGATGAGCCACGTGTTGGTGGCGCCGAGGAGGCCGCCGACCACGCATCCCAGGACGACGAAGACTCCCACCGAGATCGCCAGTCCCTGCCCGGCCTGGGTGGCCGCGACGAGCACCAGCGTCCCCAGGAGCAGCCGGGCCCGCCGTGAGGAGGTGGTGACGGTTCCGGCCAGCAGGGCTCCGACGGTGGCGCTGACCCCGGCGGCAGCCTCGGCCCATCCGTAGTCGGCCGCGTTCGCGTGCAGCACGTCCCGCAGCAGGGAGACCTCGACGGCGTTGACGGACTCCAGGGTCAGGATGAACGGCAGCACGGCCGCCACGAGGATGCCGGTCGTCGGGTGGCCGCGCAGGATCCGGAGCGCCGGCCCCGGGGAGGCCGAGAGGCGATCCGGCTGTGCGGCCCGCCGGCGGCGGGTGCGCAGCAGGAGCGCCGCGACGGTCAGGGCGAGGAAGCTCGCGGCGTCGATGGCCAGGGCTGCCGACGCGCCCTGGTGCTGGACGAGCAGCCCGCCAGCGGCCGCGCCGACGGGGGTGGAGGCCGTGCGCAGGCCCTGGCGCAGCGAGACGAGGACACCGGCCAGCTCGTCCCCGGCGACCAGCGGCAGCAGGCTCGTCCACAGGGGGCTGGTGAAGGCGAACGCCGTCTGCAGGAGGGCGACGAGGACGAGCGTCGCGGCGTAGTCGGTGGTGAGCGCCAGCCCCCCGGCGGCCGCTGCCTGGACCAGGCTGCCGGTGACGAGGACGGTGCGCGAGTCCGCGCGGTCCGCGACGGATCCAGCGATCCCCATGGTCAGCACCAGGGGCAGGGCGAAGCACACGAGGAGGCCGGCCACGGCATACGGCCCGGCCTGGGTGTCGTGCGTCCGCAGCGTGAGGGCGACCAGCGCCATGGCGTCACCGACCGTCGACAGGGCTCCGGCGGCGAGCAGGATGACCGCGTCCCGGTGCGAGAAGGCAGCGACATAGGTGTGAAGGATTTGTTTCACATATGTGAAGGTACTGCTTCATGATGAGCCCGGCAACTAGCCTGGCCTCATGGCCGGCCGACCCGACGCGCTCACGATCACCGATCCGCAGGCTCTGCGAGCCATCGCGCACCCCGCACGCCAGCGGCTGATCGCCGAGCTGTATGCCGGGGAGGTGCTGACCGCCACGGAGGCATCGCGTCTCGTGGGCCTGACCCCGTCGGCCACGAGCTATCACCTGCGCGCCCTGGAGCGGTGGGGGATCGCGACCCGCGACGAGACCACCGGCGACCGTCGTGAGCGGCCGTGGCGCAGCGCCGCCACCTCGATCGCCATCACGCCGGAGGCGCACCGGCTGGCCGGATCCACCACCAGCCGACGATCGCTGTCCTCCTGGTTCGAGGACCTCCAGGCCGGGGTTCATCGCATGCTGGCGCGCGCCGATCAGGGGTCCGACGAGGTCGGCATGGTGTCGCGGGAGCGCCTGTGGCTCACGCCCGAGGAGGGCGCGGAGCTCCAGGAGCGGCTGCAGGCGGTGGTCCGCGAGTACGGGTCGCGCTCGGGTAGGTCCCGGTGGAGTCACCCTGAGGGGGTGGCCCCGTGGGAGGCGTACGTGTTCCTCATGCCTGCGCAGGACGATCCGGAGAAGGCGCCGGGTCGCGGCCCCAGGTCCTCGGAGGTCGACTGAGCGTGCTACCTGGGTAGTAATCGCGATGCTATCCGGGTAGTGTCGTGGCATGAAGGTGAGTGTGAGTCTCAGCGCCCAGGATCTCGCGGCCCTCGACCGGTATGTCGAGCAGTCCGGGCTCGAGTCGAGGTCGGCCGGCGTCCAGCAGGCCATTCGCCGTCTCCAGGACCCGCAGCTGGAGGCCGCCTATGCCGCCGCCTGGGAAGAATGGGCCGTCCTGGGTGACGAGGATGCGTGGGCTCCGGCCTCGTCGGACGGGCTCACCGATGTTGCGGGGTGAGATCGTCCTGGTCGACCTCGAACCGGTGCGCGGCAGCGAGGCCGACAAGCGTCGCCCTGCTGTCCTCGTCAGCAACGACCGGGCCAACACGACGGCACGACGGCTCGGTCGCGGAGCGGTGACCGTCGTGCCGGTCACCAGCAACGTCGAGCGGGTCTTTCCGTTCCAGGTGCTGCTCGCGGCGAGCGAGACCGGCCTCCGGGTGGACTCCAAGGCTCAGGCCGAGCAGGTGTGCTCGATCGCCGTCGAGCGTGTGGGGTCGGCGGTGGGCCGGGTCCCCGCGCACCTCATGGCCGCCGTCGACGAGGCCCTGCGCCTGCACCTGCAGCTGTGACGCGCAGAGGCGGTCCCGCTCCACCTGATCATGGTGCCGTCGAGCAGGAGCCGGCCCTCGGGTGCTGGCAACCGCGTCGTGCCGCCCTCGTGGCTCGACGAGACGAGCTCGGTCACGCGCGGCCGGTCAGCCTCTCGGCGGCCTCCCAGAGCTGCCGTTCACGGGCCGGGTCGTAGGACTGAGGCGAGGAGCGGGCGACCCGGTCGCGGTCGACGTAGGCGCCGGCCGGGGCGTCGAGTCGCCCCAGGGCGAGGTCGGCCAGCTGACGTCCGGCGCCCTGAACCGTGCCGACGACCGGAGTCCTGGCCAGCAGGGGAGCACGTGCTGCATCGCGTAGCGGGTGAGCGGGCCCGCATCGCGAGCAAGTCCGGTGGCGGGCACGAAGCCCGGGTTGTAGCCGAGGACGACCCGCTCGGGGTAGCGGCGGGCGTACTCGTGCATCAGGTGGATCGCTGCCAGCTTGCTGGTCGAGTACGCGGTGCGGCCGGCCCGCAGGGTGCCCGGCCGGTCGAAAGCGCCGGGCCTGGCCAGGACGTGGGGATCTCGCCACTGCGGGCCTGGGACCATGCCCAGGTTGTGCCTCAGGTCGCCGAAGTGGGTGTCGCTGACGGTGATCACCACCCGCCCCCTTGGCTGGAGCCGATCGGCCAAGCTCCTCACGAGGACGTGGTTGGCCAGGACGTTGACCGCGAACGTCGGCTCGAAGCCATCCTCGGTGCGGCCGTTCGCATCCACGCGCTGGATGCCGGCGTTGAGCACCATCGTCGAGATCGGGGGCACCTCGCCGCTGTCGACGAGGCGAGCGATGTGCTGAGCGGCAGAAGCGACGTCGGGCAGCCTGGCCAGATCTGCCTCGACGAGCCGAACCTCGTCGAACGCTGACGCCCAGGCCTGTCGCGCCGCGTCTCGGACGACGACCAGCACGTGCGCGCCTGGGGCGGCATCGACGATCCTCGCGAGGGCCTCTCCCGCGATGCCCCGGCTCGCACCCGTCATCACCATGGTCTGCACGACAGGCCCCCAGATCATCGTGAGGAGAGTGTCTCTCGCGATGCGCGAGACCATCCCACCCTAGGTCACTGACTTCGCCTCTCAGCCCGGCGAGCGCCTAGGCATGCTGTAGATCGGCGTTCAGAGGGTCTTGTCGGGGTTGCCTATATCGTAATACGATTTGATGATGGAGACAGTCAACGGGGTGCCGGTCACCGACGAGATGATCCAGGCCTGGGCTGATGAGGCGGAACGCGGCTATGACGTCGAGGCGCTGCGCAAGCGTGGCCGCAAGTCGAAGGGCGATGGTCCGGGTCGCGTCGTCCCCGTCCGGCTCGACGTCTCGCTCATCGGAGCCCTCGATGAGCGTGCGGAGCACGAGAACACGAGCCGCTCGGACATCATCCGAGCGGCGATCCGCGCTTACGTCGCGTGAGGGTCAACCATTCGGCCCTAAAGCACGGCATCGGCGAGAAAGATATCCTGCACGCCGTCGCTCATCGTGCGTACGAGAGTGAGCCGGACGACGACATCCCTGCCAAGCAATTCGTGCTGGGGTTCGACCGCCATGGACGCCTTCTCGAGCTCGTGATCGTGACCTTCGACAGCGGCAACCAGCTCGTCATCCACGCCATGAGGGCGCGCCGCCAGTTCCTCGGCCTCCTCGATTGAATCTGCGGTCGGTCCTTCGTGCGTCCAGCACGGCAGCGATCAGCAGTGGCACGAGCACCGTAGCGCCGACGGCGGGGATGGCGGTGCCGGAGTCGTTCATGACGAAGCCGATCAACCACATGACGACGATGCAGATCAGCCCGGTGCGCAGCAGCGGGACGCGGTCGTAGGCCGGCAGCAGGGGCCGACCCAGCGCTGAGTGCGGGCGCAGCAGGGCCACGATCACGAGGACCAGGCCGACCGGGATCAGCATCGCCAGGGGAGAGCCGGTGAGCATGTCGAGGTTCTGCTGGGCCTTGCGGGTGATCACGTCCAGCGCGCCGCCGTCGAGCACGGTCTGGACGAACCGTCCGAGGTGCGTGCGGGACGACGCGGGCCGCAGGTAGTCCACGACCGCCAGCCCGACGAGGGCGAGGACCGTCACGAGGCCGACCATCAGGACCCGTCCCCAGCCGAGGCGCAGCCCGAGCGCCACGACGACCAGACCAGCGACGGCGGGCAGGAGTGCGGCGGGCCCGCCGAGGTCGGCTCCCCAGGTGGGAGACCCGTCGACCACGACGGCGACCAGACCGATCGCCAGCGCGGCGAGGGCGCCGGCTCGCGGACGGCCGCGACGCGCGCCCAGGTCGGCCACCGCGACGCAGAGCAGCAGGACCGACGTGGCCAGGAGCGCGAACGCCACGTTGCCGAGGCCGTAGAACCGGCCCCCGATCGTCGGCTGCTCGCCCATGAGCGTGGAGAGCGTGAGGCGCGAGCCGGTGACGGCGTCGCCGGCGATGACGAGGGCGGTGATGGCGGCCACCGCGGCCGGCGACCCGAGCGGGTGGCGCCGCCAGGGGCCGGCCAGCGCCATGGATCCGAGCACGAGGGCGACGGCGGCCACGACGGCGCTGAGCGTGAGGAGCGGCGGCCCCACCCGCCACCAGGGGACGAGCGCCGCGAGATAGGTGGCGGCGGGGACGCATGCCGCGACCACGGCCACCGCGCGCACGCCACGCGCCAGCCGCCTGCGCGTCGCGTCGCCGGTAGACGAGCGTCGCGCGAGCAGAAGCGCCCCGAGGTAGAGCACCAGCTGCCCGATCGCCCAGGTCTTGAAGAAGGGGTCGGCGAGCGGTTGCACCTGGTGCGCCGCCTGCGCCGTGTCGACCATCGTCTCCCGGCGCGCCGCCGCCGTGCCGTCGTCGGGCAGGACGGTCCACGCGTCGCCGGTCCAGGACGCCGGCCCGCTGCCTCCGCGCAGCGCGACGACCTCGGGGGCCAGGTCCGTCAGCAGGACCATGCCGTCCTGCCGGGTCGCCGAGGACCGCAGCGTGCCGGGCGCGATGCCCGGACCCCTCTCGAGCACGACGCGCACGCGCTCGGCGGGCCCGTCGTCGGCCAGCCCCGCGACGATCACGGTGGCGTTCTCGGGCGTGGCGGCCAGCACCTCGCCGAGCCGGGCGTCGAGCCCCGCCAGCTGGGTCGCCCGCGCACCCCGGTCGCGGGTCGTCAGCCCGCCCGGGTCGACGAGCGTCACCGGGCACCGGGCCAGGTCGGCCGGCAACGTCGAGGGCTCGTATGCCGTCGCGCTCCCCACCCGGCCGTCGCCGTCGGCGGCGCCGACCGCCGCACCAGGCCCGATCGCCGCGACGCAGTCGCCCCGCTGTCCCAGCGTCGCCGCGAGGCTGCCGAGCCGACTGTCCTGGCGGGTGCGGGACGCCGCCTCGACATAGCGTTGCCACCCCGTCATCACGCCGTCCGACCCGACCGAGGGGAGGGCTGAGCAGGGCGGACGCGGGTCGTCGCCCTGGTCGGGCTGCGCCGCGCGCCCGCCCGCGCCGAGAGTCAGCCACCCGTCGAGCGGGCAGGTCGTGAGGTGCACGGACCGCACGATCAGCGAGGACGATGCGCCACCCTCCAGCATCGACCACAGGGAGGGCGTGCGGGCGGGGTCGAGGTCGTGGGCGTCCAGCCCGGGCAGACCCACCACGACGACCGGGCCGGGGCCCGGCCGCTCGGTGGCCGGCCGTTCGGTGGCCGGCCGGACGGAGGCGGCAGCGCGAGGAGCGCCCGCGGCGACCCCGGCCCCGGTGACCACGCCGAGCAGCAGGAGGCACAGGGCCGTCATACCGCCCAGCAGGGCGAGCAGGCGGGAAGGGGCGGTCACGGCGTCAGCCTAGGACGCACCCCTGACAGACCCGCTCAGGCGCAGCGCGCACGTCAGGCGCAGGCGACAGCCCGCCTCAGCACCGCCCGCATAGCAACCCGCCTACGGGCCAGGCCGCCGACGGGCCGGGCCATCGACCAGGGCGACCAGGACGACCAGGACGACCAGGACGACCAGGACGACCAGCAGGTGCGGGTCCTTCTCCACCTCGAGAGGGAGGTGGTCCGTCGGTGCTCGCCCCTAGGATCTCGGCCATGGCCACCACCCTGACCGCCGCGGGCGAGCGCATCCGTGCGTTCTTCGCCGTCGACGACCTCTGGGAGCGCCCCGGGCCGACGGCGTCCCAACGTCGCAACGACCTGTGGATCGCCCTGGCGCTGTGGGTCTGGGGCGCGCTCGGCATGGAACTCGTCCGCAGCATCGCCGACCCCCGCTACGTCGACCATCCCGTGTGGGTCCAGCACCTGCTGATCGCCCTCGGCACGCTGCCGCTGGTCTGGCGGCGCAGCCACCCGCTGCTCGTCATGGGGATCCTCCAGCTGCACATGTTCCTCGTGGGCATCACCGTGCCGGAGGTCATGCGGGGCTTCACGATGCAGTGCGTCTACGTCTTCGCGCTGTTCACCGGGGTGGCGTGGGCGCGCTCGCGGCGGGCCATGCTCGGGCTGGTCGGGGCCGTCCTCGTCCTGATGTTCGGCTGGATCGCCTGGCAGTACGCCCTCGGCACGGCGGTGCAGGAGATCCTCGACCGTCGCGACGACGTCCGGCCCGCCCAGGGGCTGTTCCCGATCGTCCAGGCCTCCGTCGTCTTCGACGTCGTGACCAACCTCGTCTACTTCGGCGGCGGCATCGTCGGCGGCCAGGCCGCCTGGCGGCAGGCGCGCTCGCGCGACCAGCTCGAGCGCCAGTCCGTCCAGCTCGAGCAGCAGGCCGACGAGCTCGCCGACCGCAAGGTGGTGGAGGAGCGGCTGCGGATCGCCCGGGAGCTGCACGACGTCGTCGCCCACCACGTGTCCGTCATGGGCGTGCAAGCCGCGGCCGCGCGGCGCGTCCTGGACCGCAACCCCGAGGCGGCGGCCGCGGCGCTGGGCCAGGTCGAGGAGTCCTCGCGGCAGGCCGTCGGCGAGATGCGCGGGCTGCTCGGCACCCTGCGCCGCACGGACCGGCCGACCGGGGGCGACCCCGGTGCAGCGGCCACCGACGACGCGGCTGCAGACCGCGACCGCGCTCCCCAGCCGGGGGTCGACCAGGTCGCCGAGCTGGTCAACGCCGCGTCGCGCCCGGGGTTCACCGTCACCTACCAGGTCGTCGAGGACCGGCCGGGTGCGCTCACCGAGGTCCCGATGCCGGTCGGGCTGTCGATCTATCGCACCGTCCAGGAGGCGCTCGCCAACGTCCGCCGCCACTCGACCGCGCACGCCGCGGGGGTGGTCGTGCGCATCGACCGCGAGGGTGAGCGGAGGTTCGTCGAGGCGGAGGTGCTCGACGAGGGGCGACCGCGGCCCGGCACCTCCGGGTCGGGGCTGGGGCTGCTCGGCATGCGCGAGCGCATCGCCTCCCACGGCGGCACCTCCGAGATCGGCCCCCGGGCCACGGGCGGCTATCGCGTCCGGGTCCGCTTCCCGCTGACCTCCGGCTCGTGACCGGGGCCGCGCGGCCGGGGGCACGTGACCCCTGCCAGCGAGGACTGGGGACACCTGCGTCCGAGCAGGTCGCTAGGGTGTCGGCCATGGGGGACGACCGGGGGAACGACATGGTGGGCGGCGCGCAGGTCCTGCGGGTGCTGCTCGCGGACGACCAGGCACTGGTGCGCAACGGGTTCCGGCTGATGCTGTCGGTCGAGGACGACCTCGAGGTCGTCGGCGAGGCCGCCAACGGCGCGGTCGCCGTCGACCAGGCCCGCAGCCTGCACCCCGACGTGGTCCTGATGGACGTGCAGATGCCGGTCATGGACGGGATCGAGGCGACCCGCGTGATCGCCGCCGAGGACCTCGCCAAGGTCCTCATCCTCACCACCTTCGACAACGACGACTACCTCTTCGACGGGCTGCGCGCCGGCGCCAGCGGCTTCCTGCTCAAGAACGCCGACCCCGACCAGCTCGTCGACGCCGTCCGCGCGGTCGGCCACGGGCACGCCCTCCTCGCTCCCGAGGTCACCCGCCGGGTCATCGCCCAGATGGCGGCGGCCGAGGGTCCCGCACCCGCCGAGACGGCGGCCGGCTCCCGGCATACGGCCGCCCTGGCCACCCTGACCGAGCGGGAGCGCGAGGTGCTCGTCCTCGTGGGCCGCGGGCTCTCCAACGCCGAGATCGCCCGCGAGCTCTTCGTCGGCGAGGCGACGGTCAAGACGCACGTGTCCAGCTGCCTGGCCAAGCTGCACCTGCGGGACCGGGTGCAGGCCGTGGTCCTCGCCTACGAGTCGGGCCTCATCCAGCCGGGGGAGTAGCCCCGCGACGAGATCATCCTCGCGGGGGAGGTGCGCCCCCTCGCGACCTCCTAGGTTGGGTGGTGCGAGCAGGCCGTATGCCGGAAGAACCGCTTCCGGGGCCACCCGCACGAGGAGGGGTGAGACGTGATCGAGGTCCAGGACCTGACGCGGCGGTTCGGCGACCACACCGCCGTGGACCACGTGTCGTTCGCGGTGCCGAGGGGGCAGCTGATCGGCTTCGTGGGCGGCAACGGCGCCGGCAAGACGACGACCATGCGGATGATCATGGGCCTGCTGCAGATCCACGAGGGCGAGGTGCGCTGGGACGGTCACGAGGTGACCACCGCGGACCGCCGAACGTTCGGCTACATGCCCGAGGAGCGCGGCCTCTACCCCAAGCAGGGGATCGCCGACCAGCTCGTCTACCTCGGTCGGCTGCACGGGATGTCGCGCCCGGACGCCCAGCAGGCGACGGACCAGCACCTCGAGCGGTTCGGCCTCGGTGACCGCGCCAAGGACAAGCTCGAGTCGCTGTCGCTCGGCAACCAGCAGCGCGTGCAGATCGCCGCGGCCGTGATGAGCCGGCCCCGCGTGATGATCCTGGACGAGCCGTTCTCCGGGCTCGACCCGGCCAGCGTCGACACGATGGTCGACCTCCTGCGAGAGCACACCCGCACCGGCGTGCCCGTGCTCTTCTCCAGCCACCAGCTCGACCTCGTGGACCGTCTGTGCGACGGCCTGGTCGTGCTGAGCAAGGGCCGCGTCGTCGCCCAGGGCACCGCCGACGAGCTGCGGTCGAGGGGGCCGCAGCGTCATCGCATCGTCCTGGGCGGCGACGCCGGATGGGTGCGGTCCCAGCCGGGGCTGCACGTGGTCGACGTCGACGGCCCGTCGGCCCTGGTCGAGCTGCTCGAGGCCGGCGCCGACCGCCGGCTGCTGACCGAGGCCCTCGCACGCGGCACGGTCACCGAGTTCGCCCGCGTGCGCCCCAGCCTGAGCGAGATCTACCGAGAGGTGACGGCATGAGCACCCAGTTGGCCCCCGAGACGCATCCCTCCCCGTCGACGCCGGCAGGTCAGGGCGCCGCGGCACCGGGCGGGGGCCGCGCGCCCCGCAACGCCTGGCAGCTGGTCGCCGCCCGGGAGATGGCGGTCAAGCTGCGCGACAAGAACTTCATCATCGGCACCGTCATCACCATGGTCCTGCTGATCGGGATCACCGGGTTCCAGGGCTGGATGGCGAGCCGCACCAGCGCCACGACGGTCGCCGTGGCCTCGGCCGAGGGCCGGACGCTCGCGGAGGCGGTGGGTCGGACCATGTCGGCCGGCGACGACTCCGACGAGGTCAAGGTCACCCAGGTCGCCGACCAGGCGGCCGCCGAGCGCCTGGTCCAGGACGGTGATGCTGACGTCCTGCTCGCCCGCTCCGGCGAGGGCTGGCAGATCACCAGCAACGAGACCGCGCCGACCGACCTGACCTCGGCCACCCGTCAGGTGCTCACCTCGCAGACGCTCGCCACCACGGCGGCCAGGGCGGGCACGACCCCCGAGGCCATCAGCCGGCAGACCGCGGTGACCACCCGCACGTTGTCCGGGACCGACGTGTCCAAGGAGGTCACCGCCAAGGTCGTCGGAGGCGTGTTCGCCATGCTCTTCTACTTCGCGGCGCTGATGTTCGGCATGCAGATCGCCCAGTCGGTGATCGAGGAGAAGCAGTCGCGCATCGTCGAGATCCTCGCCTCGGCCATCCCCGTGCGGCAGCTGCTCGCGGGCAAGGTCATCGGCAACACCGTGATCGCGGTCGGCCAGATCGTGCTCTACCTCGCGGTCGGGCTCGTCGGGATCAGCTTCACCCCGTTCAAGGAGATGCTCGGCGGGGTGGCGACCGCGGCGATCTGGTACGTCCTGTTCTTCCTCGCGGGCTTCCTCGCCCTGGCCTGCATCTGGGCGGTCGCGGGCTCTCTCGCGACCCGCAACGAGGACCTCCAGCAGACCACGACCCCGCTGACGATGGTGCTGATCATCGGCTTCTTCGCCTCCTTCATGGCGGCGGGGGCGTGGCGGGTGGCGCTGTCCTACGTGCCGGTGCTCTCCTCGATGCTCATGCCCACGCGCCTCATGGACGGCTCGGCGCAGTGGTGGGAGGGCGTCATCGCCCTGGCGCTCACCCTGGCCTTCGCCGCCGTCGCGATGGTCCTCGGCGAGCGGATGTACCGCCGCTCGCTCATGCAGACCTCGTCTCGCATGACGTTCAGGCAGGCGCTGACCGCGTCGGACTGAGCCATGATCGTGGACGCCTGCTCCCGCACCCGCGGCGGCGGGCGTCCACCCGCGTCGAGGGAGTCCGCATGCGCTACGCCTATCTGGGTCCGGCCGGGACCTTCACCGAGCAGGCGCTGCTGCAGCGGCCCGAGGCGTCCGCGCCCGACGCCGAGCGGGTGCCTCACGGCTCGGTCGACTCGGCCCTCGCGGCCCTGCGCGCGGGCGAGGTCGACGCGGCCGTCGTCCCGATCGAGAACTCCGTCGAGGGCGGCGTCAGCGCCACCCTGGACGCCCTCGCCACCGGCGACCCGCTCGTGGTGGTCGCCGAGATGCTCGTCCCCATCACCTTCGTCCTCGCGGCACCGGCGGGCGTGACGCTCGCGGACGTCCGCGCCGTCGGCACCCACTCCCATGCCTGGGCCCAGGTCCGCGGCTGGATGTCCACGCGGCTCCCCGAGGCGGCATACGTGCCGACCCTGTCGACGGCGGCGGCCGCGGCCGGCCTCGGTGGGCCGACCGAGGACCAGACCCCGTATGACGCAGCCGTGTGCGCGCCCGTCGCCGCCACCGTGCACGGCCTGGAGCTGCTGGCCGGCGACATCGGCGACAACCGAGCCGCCGTCACGCGCTTCGTGCTGGTGTCCCGGCCGGGCAGCGGTCCGGCGCCCACCGGCGCCGACAAGTCGACGATGGTCCTCTACCAGCACGAGGACCACCCGGGCGGGCTGCTCGGGCTGCTCGAGCAGTTCTCGGTGCGGGGGATCAACCTCACCCGGCTCGAGTCCCGCCCGACCGGGGAGGGCATGGGCCGCTACTGCTTCAGCATCGACATCGAGGGGCACGTCGACGACGAGCGGGTCGGCGAGGCGCTGATGGGCCTGCGGAGGGTGTGCGCGGACGTGCGCTTCCTCGGCAGCTATCCGCGCGCGGACCGGCTCGCCGCGACCGTCGCCGCGGGCACGCAGGACGCGGACTTCCAGCACGCGCGGTCCTGGCTGCGCTCGCTGCGCACCCCCTGAGCGCCGAGGTGTGGGGCGTCTCACCCGGGCCGGAGCAACCCCTGCCGCGCGACGACCGGGACCGCTGACTAGGGTCGAGGCATGACGCACATCCTCTGCATGGGTGGCGGCGGCTTCTCGATGTCGCCCGACAACGCGGCCACGGCCCTCGACCGGTACGCCCTGGAGCTGACGGGCAGGTCCAACCCCCTCGTCTGCTTCGCGCCCACAGCGTCCGCCGACGACCCGGAGTACGTCCACCGCTTCCTCACGGCCTTCGGCGGCCTGGGCGTGCAGACGATGGTGCTCACGCTGTGGCAGGACGCCCGGCACGCCCTCGAGCGGTTCGGGGACATCGACCTGCTGTATGTCGGGGGCGGTTCGACCGTCAACCTCATGGCGCTGTGGGACGCGCACGGGGTCAGCCAGGCGGTGCGGGACCTGCGGGCCGAGCGTGACGTGGTGTTCGCCGGCACGAGTGCCGGGGCTAACGTCTGGTGCGAGGCGTGCACGACCGACTCGTTCGGCGGCATCGACCCCTGGCGCGGCGGCCTGGGCTTCGTGCGCGGGTCCTTCTCGCCGCACTTCGACAGCGAGGCGGAGCGCGCCCCGCACTACCTGTCGTGGGTGCGCGAGGGCGAGCTGCCGGTGGGCTGGGCGGCCGACGACGGCGCGGCGCTGCACGTCCTCGACGGCAAGGTCCAGGCGTGCGTGACCGAGCGCGACGACGCCAAGGTCTATCGGGTGGACCGCAGCGGGATCACTGCTCAGCAGATGACGCGTCTGGCCTGACGGCGAGGTACTTGCGCAGCCCCTGCTCGCCCGCCCGCATCATGTGCGTGTGGTTGATCCGCAGCAGACGGTGGCTGGTCACCGGCATGCGCTCGAGGTGCTGGTTGGTGAGATAGACGTCCTGGGTCCAGCGGGCGGCGGTGGTGGTGTCGCCCTGCCAGGACAGGTCCCACTGGGCATAGCCCACGAGGTCCTGGGCGAGGCCGACGCGCAGCACGCCGTTGTCGCGGTCGAGGATCTGCTTGGTGGCGACGATCTTGAGCGTCACCGGGATCAGCGAGCGCACCGACAGGCGTCGGGCGTCCCCGGGCAGCGGCTCGGTGGCCCGGATCTGGGGCCACCACTGCGCGTAGCGGTCGACGTCGAGCAGGACGTCGTAGGCCTCGCCGAGCGGCAGCGGCACCTGCCACACGTGGTCGAAGTGGTAGTGGTGCGGGGCCATCATGACGAACGAGCCTCCTTGCGGCGCAACCAGAGCCAGGCCATCAGCGCGCACAGGACACCGTTGAGCATGCCTACGACGATGTCGATGACGTGGTGCATCCCACGGTAGGCCCTGGCGTAGGCCACGAGGAACGGGATCAGGACGCACACGAACTGGACGAGGCGGCGCAGGACGACGTTGTCGATCCGGTGCGCCATGAAGGCGAGGGAGAGGTAGAGCGCGGTGGCCGCGCCGACGTGCCCGCTGGGGTAGGACGAGGTCGGGGGCGCCGGGTCGAGCTTGCTGACCTCGGGCCGGGGGCGGCCGGTGAGCTCGGTCGCGGCGACGAAGATGCTGGCCTGCAGCGCGATGGCGATGCCGGGGATCACGGCATACCACCACTCCTTGGTGCGCCACCAGACCAGGGCGATGATGATCAGGCAGAACCCGATGATGTACTCCGTGTTGCCGATGTGCGACCACACCATCGTGACGGAGTTCCACAGGCTGGTGCGACCCGACTCGAGGTCCTTGTTGATCGGCTCCTCGGCGGTGTCCCAGCTCTTGAGCGGGCCCATCAGGGCCAGGCCGAAGCCGTAGATCGCGAGGAACAGCACGATGCCCGGCGCGATGGCGCGCACGAGGAGATCCTTGAACGCCGCTCCTGCCCTGGGGCGGGAGCTGTCGAGGTCGTAGCGCAGCAGGAAGGGCATGTCAGGTTCTCCTCGTGCCGAGCGCCTCGGTGCGCTCGGTGCTGGGGTCGGTGGGGTCGGCCGGGTTGGCCGGTATGCCGTGCTCGCCGGTCGCCGGCACGTGGACGAAGCCGCGCCACGAGCCGTAGACGAAGGCCGCCGCGAGGAGCAGGCCGGCGGTCACGTCGGAGGGGAAGTGGACGCCGAGGTAGACGCGGTCGAGCAGGACCGTGACCGTCGCCACCGCGGCGAGCACGACGGCGACGACGCGCTGGGCGCGGGTCCGCAGGAGCGGCCACAGCAGGACCACCAGGACCATGCAGATGGCTGCGGTGTTGGCGGCGTGCCCGGACGGGAAGCTGTAGCCCGGCGCGTGGGACACCGGGTCGTCGACGACCGGCCTCGCTCGCTGGACGAGCAGCTTGACCTGCAAGAACAGGTTCCAGCCCAGCATCATCGTGATCCACGCCCACCAGGAGCGGGCGGTCATGCCGCGAGCGCGCCAGGTCCACAGGCACACCAGCGTCGCGGCGAGGTAGGCCCGCCACGGCTGCCAGATCTCCTGCCACAGGACGAGCGCCGAGCGCAGGTCGGGGTGCGTGCGGGTGACGTCCGTGGCGGCGACGATCGCGCGCTGGTCGAGCTCCATCAGCGGAGCGAACCGCTGCTGCACCAGCACGGCGAGGGCGATGACGGGTGCGCTGAGCACCACGGCGGTCAGCACGGCGCGGACGAGCTGGCGCGCATGGTGGCGCCGCAGCCGACCTCGCAGGCTGGTCCGCCGGGTGGGGCTCACGCGGCGACGTCCCCCTTGGAGGCGCCCGAGGCCGGGGTGGCGGAGGCGGTGGCGGAGGCGACGCGGACCCGCAGGGCTGCGGGCAGGACGTGGGCGCTGATGGACGTGCGCTCGCCGATGGTGTCGCCGTCGAGCTGGACCTGGACCGCGCGGCTGGCGTTGACGGTGATGTTGCGCGTGGTGTGGTGCGTGACGCGGTGGTGACCCTTGCGCTTGGCGGTGACCAGGCGCAGGAGCACCGCGCCCCAGCCAATGCCACCGTCGGGGGACAGCATGAGGGCGTCCAGCTTGCCGTCGTCGACCTGGGCCTCGGGCATGAGCGCCAGGCCCTGGATCTTGCCGCAGTTGCCGATGATGACGCTGCGCGTGCGCCGGGAGAAGGTCTCGGTGTCGGTCGTGACCTGGGCCTTGAACTGGGAGCCCCACAGGTGCTTGGCGCCGGACACGAGGTAGGCGGCCCAGCCCACCTTTGACTTCAGGCCCTCGGGCGCGTCGGCCATGATGTCCGCGTCGAAGCCCATGCCGGCCATGACCAGGAAGTGCAGCTCCTCGGGGCCGGTGTCCTCCGGGGCCAGCGCCTCGGCGTCGACGGGCTGGTCATCGACCTCGCCCTCGCCGTCCATCGGGGCAGGGTTGACGCGGAGCACGCCGACGTCGATGACGCGCTCCTCGCCGGTCAGGGCGATGGCCAGGGCGTCGCGCAGCGAGTCGACCGGCAGGTCGAGGTTGCGGGCCAGCAGGTTGCCGGTGCCGCCGGGCAGCAGGCCGATCGGGACCTCGGAGCGGGCGCGGGCCATCTCGCTCCCGACCGTGCGCACGGTCCCGTCGCCGCCGAGCGGGCAGATCACGTCGACCCCCGCGTCGAGCGCCTCCTTGGTCTGGCCCGAGCCCGGGTCGTCCTCGGTCGTCTCCAGCCAGAGCGGCTCGTCCCAGCCGGTCTCCTGGCACAGCGCGCGGACCTCGTCGCGGACCTTGGCGACGTGGTCGAACTTCGTGGGGTTGACGATCACCGCGGCGCGGGGGAGCGGCTCCGGCTCGGGGGTGGTCTCGCTCGCGACGCCGGTCGAGGCGCCAGCAGCCCTGTCGGTGCTGTCGGTGCTGTCGGAGCTGCCGGCCGCGTCCGACGGCCGCGCTGCACCCGATCGTCCCCGGGTGGCGATGACGAGCACGAGCAGCAGGACGGCGACGCCGATGACGAGGATCCACATGTCTGGCACGCCTGAACGGTACCCGTGCGAATGCCTGGGCTAACCCCGTTTGGGCCCGATCGGTGCCGCCTCGTGGCCCCGGGTCGTATGCCGCGTCCTGCCACCGGGGCCGAGGCGGCGACCACGCGAGCGCCCGGCCCGTCCGGCATACGAGGTGGAGGGGTGTCGTCGCAGGCCACTAGGCTGAATCCGTGATCGACATCAAGCTGCTGCGCGACGACCCCGAGCGGGTCAGGAAGTCGCAACGTGCCCGCGGCGAGGACGACACCCTCGTCGACCAGATCCTCGAGCTGGACCAGCGTCGTCGCGCGGCGCAGTCCCGGTTCGAGGCGCTCCGGGCGGAGCAGAAGTCGGTGTCCAAGGACGTGGGCGCCCTCATGGGTCAGGCGCAGCGGGCCAGGAAGGCCGGCGCCGACGACGCGGAGCAGCTGAGGCAGCAGGCCGAGGCGGCCCGGGCCACGGCCGGTGAGCTGAGCACGCAGGTCAAGGAGCTCGAGCAGGCCGCCGACGAGGCCGCTCGCGAGATGGACGTCATCGCCCACCGCATCGGCAATGTCATCGTCGACGGTGTGCCCACCGGCGGCGAGGAGGACTTCGAGCTGCGCGAGACCGTCGGTACGCCACGGGACTTCGCGGCCGAGGGGATCGACGTCAAGGACCACGTCGAGCTCGGCACGGCGCTCGGGATCATCGACCTGGAGCGCGGGGCCAAGGTCGCGGGCAGCCGTTTCTACTACCTCAAGGGCGACGGGGCGCGGCTGGAGTACGCCCTCATGGGGCTCTGTCAGCAGATCGCCGCCGAGGAGGGCTTCGTCCCGCTCGTCGTCCCCAACCTGGTCAAGGGGCAGACGATGGCGGGCGCCGGCTTCCTCGACAGCCACGCCGACGAGGTCTACCAGCTGCCCGCAGACGAGCTCTACCTCACCGGCACCTCCGAGGTCGGCCTCGCGGGCTACCACCTCGACGAGATCATCGACCTGTCGGACGGCCCGCTGCGCTACACCGCGACCTCGACCTGCTACCGCCGCGAGGCGGGCAGCCACGGCAAGGACACCAAGGGCATCTTCCGCGTCCACCAGTTCCAGAAGACGGAGATGTTCGTCTACTGCCGCCCCGAGGACGCGGAGGCCGAGCATGACAACCTCCTGCGCATCGAGCGGCGGATCCTCGACGCGCTCGAGCTGCCCTATCGCATCATCGACGTCGCGGCGGGCGACCTCGGCGGGCCGGCCGCGCGCAAGTTCGACTGCGAGGCCTGGGTCCCCAGCCAGGAGCGCTACCGCGAGCTGACGTCGACGTCCAACTGCACGACCTTCCAGGCGCGCCGGCTCGGCATCCGCGAGCGCGACCCGCAGGGCAGCGGCACGCGCGTGGTGGCGACCCTCAACGGGACCATGGCGACCAGCACCCGGCCGATCGTCGCCCTCCTCGAGAACCACCAGCAGGCCGACGGGTCGGTGCGCGTGCCCGAGGCGCTGCGCCCCTGGCTCGGCGGCCGCGAGCTCCTGACCCCGGCGGGCCGCTGACCGATGGCGCACCGCCCCCGCATGGTCTGCCTCGACATCGACGGCACCACCATCAACCACGCCCGTGAGCTGTCACCCGCCGTCCAGGAGGCCGTCCAGACGGTGGCCGACGCGGGGGTGCACGTCGTCATGGCCACCGGACGCGCGTGCGTCGCCACCATGCCGATCATCCGCACGCTGGGGATCAGCCAGGGTCGCGCCGTCTGCTCCAACGGCGCCGTCACCCTCAAGCTCGACCCCCACAAGCGCAAGGGCTACAAGTTCACCGAGGTCGTGACCTTCGACCCCGGACCGTCGCTGCGGCTGCTGCGGGACAAGATGCCCGGCGCGCTCGCCGCCGTCGAGGAGCTCGGCAAGGGCTTCAAGGTCAACGCGCCCTTCCCCGACGGCGAGCTGGACGGCAAGATTCGCGTCGTCGGCTGGGACGAGCTCATCGACACCCCCGCCACCCGCGTGACCCTGCGCCAGCCCGAGACCCCGGTCGAGGACTTCCTCGCCCAGGTGCACGCCGTGGGTCTGCACGGGGTCTCGTATGCCGTGGGCTTCTCGGCCTGGCTCGACATCGCGCCGGAGGGCGTCTCCAAGGCGTCCGCACTGGAGCTCGTGCGCCGCAAGCTCGGCGTCGACCCCTCCGACACGGTCGCCGTCGGGGACCAGCGCAACGACCTCGAGATGCTGTCCTGGGCCGCCCGCGGCGTGGCGATGGGCAATGCGCCCGACGAGGTCAAGGCCGCGGCGGACGAGGTCACGGGGCACGTCGACGACGACGGGCTCGTGCCCGTCCTGCGTTCCCTCATCGACTGACGCCTCGCCGTCGACCGGGCGGCCCCCCGGACCGTCGGACGGTCTGACGGTCCGACGGGCACTCGTCGAGCTGGTCTCAGAGCGGTGCAACCTGCTGACGTGACTGTGCGTGTGTCTATCATCGACCGAAAGTCAGGTTGGGGGACCGATGATGCGCCGTTCAACAGCACTCGCCATGGCCGCCGTGCTCGTGCCTGCCGCAGGCGCGCTCGGGGTGGCCCCGTCCGCCTGGGCGCTCGCGGGCAGCACACCGGCCCCGGCGCCGAGCAGCCTGCCGGCTGGCAGCTCCCTGCCCGACGCACCGACCCGCCCTGCCTCTGCCGACGACCCGGCCACCGCCGCGCCGACCACCTCGGCCCCGACCACCTCGGCCCCGACCACCTCGGCCCCGACGAGCGAGGCGCCAGGTGCTGCCGTCGGCGCACCCACGAGCACGACCCCGCCGGCGCCGCCGCCCTCGCCGAGGCCCACCGCGCCGCGCACCCACGACAGCCAGCAGGTGCGAGTGTCGCTGCAGTGCGCGGGATGCGGAGGGTGGGACTGGGTGGCCGGCGTCGGGCAGACCCGGGTCGTCGGCATGGTCCTGCCGGCCCGGGCCGGCACGCCCGTGCGGATCCTGCGCAAGGCGCCGGGTGCGGCGGCATACGTGCAGGTCGCGACCGCGACCACCGGGACGAGCGGCGCGTTCTCGTGGACCGGCCCGATGGGGGCCGTGGGCACGAGCAGCTATCAGGCCGTGGTCGAGGGTGCACCCGCGTCGGCTCAGGTGGCGCGCGCGGTGGTCGCTCCGTCGGTGACCATGACGGTGCCGCCCGCGACCGACACGCTCAAGAACCCGCCCGTGACCGGCGTCGTCTCGCCGCGGATCGCGGGCATCCGGGTCCGAACCGAGGTGCTCACGCCAGCCGGGTGGCGCACCTCCCAGATCGGCACGACGCGCGCAGGGGGCGCCTTCACGCTCCCGTTGACCTACGGCCAGGGAGCGGTCGGCGTCGTCACCGTGCGGACGGCCATCACCGTGCCCAACGGCGTCGTCGCGGCCAGCCCGTCCCGCGGCATCAACCGCGTCGCGGTGATGGACCCGGTCGTGCGCGGGACGGTCGCCGCCGACGTGCCGCGCACCCATCGCGCGGGATGCCCCGTCGGGCCGGCCAGCCTGCGCACCATCGACATGAACCACTGGGGCTTCGACGGGCGGATCCACCGCGGGCGCCTCGTCATCCGGACCGCGAACGTCACCCCGATCCTCAACAGCTTCCAGACGGCGTTCAACGGGAGGTTCCCGATCCGGGAGATGCGCGACGCCAGCGTCTACGGCGGCGACGACATCATCTCGATGGAGCACGACAACACCAACGGCTTCAACTGCCGGCGCGTGACGGGCAACCCCTACCGGATGTCCCCGCACAGCTACGGCACCTCCGTCGACATCAACACCGTCGAGAACCCCTACCGCATCCCGTCCGGCGTCTGGCTGCCCAAGAACGGCCAGGCCTACGTCGCGCGCACGCCCTACCGCCCCGGGATGCTGACCCCGTCGACGCCGTTCACCAAGGCGCTGCTGGGCAACGGGTTCACCTGGTTGAGCGGCTTCGACTGGCAGCACTTCCAGCGATGACCGGTCGTATGCCGGCCCGCTGCCTCGCGGCGCTGGGGCTGGCGGCGCTGCTGGGCCCGGTAGCCGCCTGCTCGAGCGGGTCACCGACACCCTCCGGGTCGCCGACAACCTCTGGGGCAGTGGCGTCCGCAGGGGCAGCGACCACCGCTGCGGCGCAAGCGCCCTCGTCCACCGGAGGAGTTTCAGCGCCGGGGTCGGCGGCGGCCACCTCGTCTCCCACTTCAGCGGGAACCGCCCCTCCGACCTCGCCCGCGACCTCGCCCCCCGAGCCGGTCGTGGTCGAGCCGCCGCTGCCGACCGCCCCCGCCGCCACCAGGGCCGGGGCACTCGACCAGCGCGCCCTGCCGACCCCGTCCGGCTGGACGACGGCCGTCGGGGACGGCGCGGACGGCGCCTACATCCCGAACGGCACCTGGGTCAACGCGCGCGACCCACGGTCCACCGCGCACGAGCTGCTCGGGCTGGGGTGCCAGGAGGTGCCCGCCGGCTATCCCGTGCCGACCGCGGCCCTCGAGGGGACCTATCGCGGACCCGGCGGCGCGTCGGGCACCACCGTGACGGTCGAGCTCCCCGACGAGGCCGCGGCCCGCCGGCTCGTCGACCTCTACCGCGGCCAGGCCGAGTCGTGCCGCGGCAGGGGCGACGCCCCGTTCACCTACGAGCCGCTGCGCGCCAGCCCCGACCTCGTGGACCGGCGCACCTTCGCGGGTGAGACGGCGACCTGGCTCGAGGTGGTCGGCGTCCGTGGCCGCCGGGCGACCTTCCTGCTGCTGCAGGAAGGGGCCGGTCGCCTCTCGGGGCGCCAGATCGACAGCGTCGTCGCCTCCCTCCGCTGACACCCGTCGATGGGGGCGGGCGGTTCCGGCATACGGCCGGGTGGGGCTGCCCCGGTCACCCGAGGTGGGCGACGACCTCCTCGGCGGTGGGGTTGCGCAGGACGGCCGAGCCGACGAGGACCGTCGGCGTGTATTCGTCCCCGCCGTTCAGGTCCCTGACGGCCTGGTTGGCGTCGGGGTCCCGCCAGACGTTGACCCAGGTCACGCGCTCGTCCGCTCCGAGGGCGCGGAGCAGGCGCTCGCAGTAGCGGCAGCCGGGCTTCCACAGGACGACCGCGTGGCCGTCCCGGACGGACCCGCGAGCCTCGGCCCAGGGAGTATGCCGTCCCCCGCGCAACGACCACCACCCATAGGCGGCGACGAGCCCGAGCGCGACGACGCCGGTCCCCAACCCCGCGACCAGACCGGACCTCGCCCCGATCCAGGCGGCGACCGCCACCGCCACGACGGCGAGGACGGCGATGCTGGCGCGGACCTGGTTCTGCACGTTCTCTCCTGCGTCGGTCGGGGTGATCGGTGATCCGTGTGATCCGTTGTCGGGGACGGTCAGCGGGCCTGCAGGGCGTCGAGCGCCACGGCCATCGCGGCGCCCACGCGCCAGTCCAGCTGCCAGCCGTTGGGGGCGACGGGGAGGGTGACGGCATACCGGTCGCGCACCGACAGCTTGCGCTCGGACGTCAGGACCGGGGTGCCGTCACCGGCGGTGAAGTCGAAGTGGAACACCCACGGGATGGGGAACGCGTCGACGACGGGCAGGTTCTCCATCAGGCGGCGCGCGATGGCGATGCCCTGGCTGCGCTCGGTGCCGGTGGCCTCGAGGCCGTCCGCGGTGCCGAGGTGCCAGGTCGAGCGGAGCAGCGACCTCGCGAAGTCCTTGCGGAACCACCCGATCTGGGTCCCGGAGGCGTCGGTTACGTCATAGGTCGCACCCAGGTCGATGCGTTGGCGGGCGCGGAAGGCGAACACCGGCGTCGATCGCGACTCGTCGGTGTAGAAGGTGACCAGCTCCTTGAGCGCGATCCGCTTCTGCTGCGCGAGGGCGAGGAGCTCACCCTCGTTGCCGGCGTCGTCGAGCCGGCGGATCTCGTAGCGGTTGACGATCGGCGTGATCCGCTGGCGTACGGCGAATCGGGTCATCGGCGCGGGGCGGCTCGTCATGGACTCCACTCTCCCACCTGCGCGACCACGCTCGGGGGCGCCTCACCGGGTCGGCGTCCCGCGTGGCATGCTGTGTGCCCTATGCACGAGCTCGTCATCACCTCCCCGGCCAACCCACGGCTGCGCGCCCTGACCGGGCTGCGTCGTCGGCGTGCCCGCGAGGAGAGCGGGGTGACGCTCCTCGAGGGCTACGAAGAGCTCGAGCTCGCGCTGTCGGCGGGGGTGCGGCCGCAGACGCTCTTCTACTGCCCGGAGCTGATGCTCGACCCCGACCGCCAGACGCGCGTCGTCCGGGACGTGCAGGCCGGCGGCGCAGAGGTGGTGCGGCTGGGTCGCGTCGCGTTCGAGAAGGTCGCCTACCGCGAGGGCCCGGACGGGTTCCTCGCGGTCGTGCGGTCGGTGGGGCGCGGGTTTGAGGAGCTGACGCTGCCGGCCGACCCCTTCCTGCTCGTGTGCCAGGGCGTCGAGAAGCCCGGCAACCTCGGTGCCATGCTGCGCACCGCCGACGCCGCGGGGATCCACGCCGTCGTCGCGGCCGACCCGGTCACCGACTGGGGCAACCCCAACCTCGTGCGGTCGAGCAAGGGCACGGTGTTCTCCGTGCCGGTCGCGTCGGCATCGACGCAGGAGACCTTGGCCGTATGCCGCGACCGGGGCGTGCTCGTGGTCGCCGCCACCCCGGACACCGACGTCGAGCACACCGACGTCGACTACACCGGACCGGTCGCGATCGCCGTCGGCACGGAGAAGGCCGGCCTCACCGAGGACTTCATGGCCGCGGCCGACGTGCGCGTCCGCATCCCCATGACGGGGCGGGCCAACTCCCTCAACGTGGCGACGTCGGCGGCCATCGTGATCTACGAGGCCGTGCGCCAGCGCCGGGCTGCCACCGGCTGACCTGGGTTCAAGGGCACGGCATGACCTGTGTCACGATGTGGCCATGCGCGTCGACCACGTCTCCTATGCCGCCGAGCCGGATGGCTCCATCGCGACCGCCGAGCGTCTGGCGGCCCGCCTCGGGGTGGAGCCGGTCTACGGCGGGGTGCACCCCCGCTTCGGCACCCGCAACATCGTCCTGCCCCTCGCGCACGAGCGCTACGTCGAGGTCGTCGAGGTCCTCGACCACCCGGTGACCGACAAGGCCCCCTTCGGGCAGGCGGTGCGGCTGCGCTCCGAGCAGGGTGGCGGCTGGATGGGCTGGGTGATCCGGGTCGACGACATCGCCCAGGTCGAGCAGCGCGTGGGCCGCGAGGCCGTGTCCGGCAACCGCACCCGCCCGGACGGCGTCACCCACACCTGGCGCCAGCTCGGCGTCAAGGGCCTGATCGCCGACCCGCAGCTGCCGTTCTTCGTGCAGTGGGACGAGGGCAGCGTGCACCCGTCGGCCGCCGCCACCAGCGAGGTCACCATCAAGCACCTGACCATCGGTGGGTCGCCGGACCGCGTGCGCGACTGGCTGGGCATGGACGCCGACGCGACGTCGTCGGTCATCGACTTCGAGTTCGTGGCGCCGGCCGGGAGCGCCGGCCTGCTGGCCGTGACCTTCCAGACCCCCACCGGCGACGTCACCATCTGACCTACCTCAGGTCGTCACACCCGCCTGGGTTCGCACCGCGGGCCGACGTGTCCAACCCCGGCTGATGCCCCTACCCCCGGCGGATGCATCGGCCGGGCTTCGTTCGCCAGGCTGATGCCTTTACCCCCGGCGGGTTCGGCCGTATGACGAGAAAGAGCCCCCGCCACCAGACCTCACGTCTGGTGGCGGGGGGCTCTCGGCATACGAGCTCCCTCGCGGGCTCAGGTCAGGTGCGCGCCCGACCAAAAGCCTTGAGCCGCAGGCTGTTGGTCACCACGAGCACGCTGGACAGGGCCATGGCCGCGCCCGACACCATCGGGTCGAGCAGGCCGAGCACGGCCAGCGGGATCGCGACGACGTTGTAGCCGAACGCCCAGGCGAGGTTCTGCTTGACGATCGCCAGCGTGCGCCGGGACAGGCCGATGGCGTCGGCCACGGCCCCGATCTCGGGGCGCACCAGCACGATGTCCGCGGAGTCGATCGCGACGTCCGTGCCGCTGCCCATCGCCAGCCCGAGGTCGGCCTGGGCCAGGGCGGCGGCGTCGTTGACCCCGTCGCCGACCATGGCCACGACCCGGCCCTCGCGCTGCAGCCGGGCGATCGCCTCGTGCTTGTCGCTCGGCAGCACCTCGGCGATGACGTCGGCCGGGTTGATGCCGACCTCCTCGGCCACCTGACGGGCCGTCCGCTTGTTGTCGCCGGTGAGGAGCATGGTGCGCAGGCCGAGGTCGCGCAGCGCCTCGAGCGAGGCGGGGGACGTCGGGCGGACCTCGTCGGCGACGGTGAGGGCGGCGTACGCGACGCCACCCCACCCGACGTGGACGGTGGTGCCCACGCGGTCCAGACCCTCGAGGTCGCCGGGGACGACGTCGAACAGGCTGGCCTTGCCGACGGTCACCTCGGTGCCCTTGATGGTGGCGCGCGCCCCCATGCCGGGCAGGTTGGTGAAGTCGGTGATCGGGCGCAGCTCGATGTCGCGCTGCTGGGCGGCGCGGACGATCGCCTGGGCGACGGGGTGCTCGGAGCCGGCCTCGACGGAGGCGGCGGCCTGCAGGGCGGCGGTCGGGGTCAGCCGTCCGCTCGGCGTCACGTCGACGAGGGTGGCCTTGCCGGTCGTGACGGTGCCGGTCTTGTCCAGCACGACGGTGTCGATACGGCGCGTGGACTCGAGGATCTCCGGGCCCTTGATGAGCACGCCCAGCTCGGCGCCCCGGCCGGTGCCGACGAGCAGCGCCGTGGGGGTGGCGAGGCCGAGCGCGCAGGGGCAGGCGACGACGAGCACGGACACGGCGGCCGACAGCGCGGCGGCGGCGCCCTGCCCGGCGACCAGCCACCCCGCGAAGGTCAGCGCCGCGATGACCAGCACCACCGGCACGAAGACCGCGGAGATCCGGTCGGCCAGCCGCTGCACCGGAGCCTTGCCGGTCTGGGCGGCCTCGACGAGGCGGGTGATCGAGGCGAGGGTCGTCTCGGAGCCGACGCGGGGGGCGCGGACGATGAGCCGGCCGTGCGCGTTGGTGGTGGCGCCGGTGACCTCGTCGCCGGGCGTCACGTCCACGGGGATCGACTCGCCGGTCACGACCGAGCGGTCCAGCGCGGAGCTGCCATCGACGACGACGCCGTCGGTGGCGACCTTCTCGCCGGGGCGGACGACGAACTGGTCACCGACCTGCAGCTCCTCGATCGGCACGCGGACCTCGCGGGTGACGCGGGTCTGCGGGTCGATGCGCTGCACCGCGACGTCCTTGGCGCCGAGCTCGAGCAGGCTGGTGAGCGCCGAACGCCCGGCGGTGCGCGCCCGGTGCTCGGCGACGCGACCGGCCAGCAGGAAGGTCGTGACGACCGCCGCGACCTCGTAGTACATGTGCCCGGTGCTGCCCGCGAACGTCGCGACGACCGACCACAAGAAGGCCGCGGTCACGCCGATCGACACCAGCGTGTCCATGGTCGAGGCCTTGTGGCGGGCGTTGATCACGGCGGACCGGTGGAACGGCCACGCCGCCCAGATCGCGACGGGGATCGTCAGCACCAGCTCGGCCCACGGCCGCACGCCGCCCAGCAGGTGGTGCGCCGCCGGAACCATCGCCATGACGACGACGAACACGGTCAGCGGCAGGGCGATCTCGAGCCGGGTGCGCAGGGACGCGCGGCTCATCACCTGGTCGATGGCGTATGCCGGACCGCTGCCGGCCTGGGCCCCCGTCTCGGTCTCGGCGAGGCCCTCGCCGGACCCCGCTCGACGCCCCGCCCGCAGCTCGGAGGCGGTGTAGCCCGTCTGCTCCACGACCTTGACCAGGTCGGCGACGCTGAGGGCGGTCGGATAGGTGACGTGGGCCTTCTCGGTGGCGAGGTTGACGCTCGCCTGCACCCCGTCGAGCTTGTTGAGCTTGCGCTCCACCCGGCTCGAGCAGGAGGCGCAGGTCATGCCGCCGATCGCGAGGTCGACCGTGCGTTCGGCCTGCTGCTCGTCGGGCGGGCTGGTCGTCATACGGGTCGCGGTCACGAGACCACCGTGTAGCCCGCCTCGTCCACGGCGGCCGTGATCGCGGCCGGGTCGACGGGACCCTCGCTGGTGATGGTGACCGGGGAGTCGCCGCCCGCGACGAGGTCGATCGCGACGTCGGTGACGCCCTGGATCTCCTTGAGCTCGGAGGTGACGGCGCTCGTGCAGTGGCCGCAGGTCATGCCGTTGACGGTGATGGTGGTGGTCTGGCTCATGTCGGATCTCCTTGTCGTCCCAGGATCGTGAGTGTTTCGTCCGACATTCTTGGGTGGAACGCTCACGTTGTCGGGGGTGGGGTGGGTGGTGCGGTCAGCTCTTGACGAGACGGGCGATGGCGGCGGAGGCCTCGGCGACCTTGGCGGCGGCGGCCTCGTCGGACTCACGGGCGGCGCCGACGACGCAGTGCCCGATGTGGTCCTCGAGCAGGCCGAGGCTGACGGCCTGCAGCGCCTTGGTGATCGCCGAGATCTGGGTGAGGACGTCGATGCAGTAGGTGTCCTCGTCGACCATGCGCTGCACGCCGCGGACCTGGCCCTCGATGCGCTTGAGGCGCTTGAGGTAGGCGTCCTTGTGGTCGCTCTCGACGTAGGACGGGGCGGGCGGGTGCGGGCACGTGTCGCTGCTCATGATGGGATCAACTGTATACCCCCACGGGGTATTCCCCGCGGCGGGGTGCGACTCGGGTGGCAGCGCGTCGGGGCGCGGGTCAGTCGGCCGGTCGCTGCAGGACGCGTCGGACGTTGCGGGACACCAGGTCGTAGGCCTGGCCGTCGCGGTCCTCGGCGACCGAGGTCTGCGGCGACGAGCTCTCGTGCACCTGCCACCCGGCATACACCTGCTCGAGGATCGCGCACGCGTCGTCGTGGCCCAGGTCCAGCTCGACCCGGGCCGCCCGGGTCTCGCCGTCGACGACCTCGCGCCGGTCGGTCGCGATCACCAGCACGTGGACGCCGCCCGGGGCGGTCGCGTCGCGCATCCGCTCCAGCAGGGCCACGAAGGCGTCCCGGCTGGACACGTGCTCCAGCGTCGAGACCCCGAGGACGAGATCGGCTGGGCCACGGTCGAACTCGTACGTCTCCTGGTCGGCGACCACGGGGATCACCACGTCGCCCACCGACTCGTGGGCGGCGCGCTCCCTGAGCTGCTGGATCGGGATGTCGAGCAGGTCGACCGCCACCACGCGCGAGCCCGCGGGCAGTGCCCTCGCCAGCGGTATGGCGTGCCGCCCCGATCCGGCGCCCAGGTCATAGACGCGGACGGGGCGCGTCCGGTCGAGGTGCGCGAGCGCGTCCATCACGATCGGCGCCGGCCGGTTGAGCCAGGCGTCAGGATCGTGCGCCTCAGGCGCGGAGTAGAGCTCCTCGTGGTAGCGGATGGTCTCGTCGCGGCCCTCGTCGAATCCCATGAGGACGAGCCTAGTTCCGCCACCGCCGCGTTGGGGCGCGGCGTTCGTGAGCTGGGAGCGCTCAGATGTCTGGTGGGGGTGGTCCGGATGCGACCTTCGTGAGCTGGGAGCGCTCAGATGTCTGGTGGGGGGTGGCCCGGATGCGACC
>NZ_DCYC01000017.1:14996-27237 GCF_002330965.1 Arsenicicoccus sp. UBA2120 | reverse complement strand
GGCGTCGTCCTGGCTGGGGCAGGCCACGCGCACGATGTCGCAGCCAGCCGCCGTGAGCTGGGCGATCTGCTGCAGGGTGGTGTTGACGTCCGAGGTCAGGGTCGTCGTCATGGACTGCACCGAGACGGGCGCGTCACCACCGACATCGACCTTGCCGACCTTGATCTTGCGGGTCTTGCGACGCGGTGCGAGCACCGGCGCCGGAGCAGCAGGCATCCCTAGCGAAACGGTCATGGTGTCAGTATCCCTCACTCATCCGAGCTTGACGGGCCGCACGATGTCGGCATAGATCAGCAGGCCACCCATGACGACCAGGACGACCGACATGGCATAGGCGATGGGCAACCCCTTGGCGACATCTATGTAGCCCGGGTCGGGGCGCCGGGCCACGCGGGCGAACCCGCGACGGATGGCCTCCCACACGGCACCGACGACGTGACCACCGTCCAGCGGCAGCAGCGGGATGAGGTTGAAGACGAAGAGCGCCACGTTGAGCGACGCGATGAGCATGATCAGCGTGATGAGCTTGGAGGTGGTGCCCTCGAGCCCCTGGACCTGGCCGGCGGCGACCTCGCCGCCGATGCGCCCGACGCCCACGACCGAGATCGGGCCGTTGGGGTCGCGCTCCCCCGAGCCGAAGGCCGCCTTGGCGATCCCCACCATCTTCTCGGGGATCTTGACGATGACGCCCGCGGTCTGCGCGACGGCGTTGCCCACCGCCCCCGGCACCGCGGTGATCGGCTGCTTCTCGATCGCACCGACGGGCGCCGACTGCATCCCGATGTAGCCCGTCTGCACGGTCAGCGGCTTGCCGTCCGCCCCGGTCACGGGCACGCCCTCGGCGTCGAGCCGAGGGAGCGCGTTGGTGATGGGGGTGATGGTGAGGGTCTGCTGCTGCCCCGCGCGCTCGACCACGACGGGCAGGGCCTTGCCGGCACTGGGACGCACGACCCGTCCCACGGCGGCGGTGCCGTCGACCGTCGTGCCACCGATGGAGACGATGCGGTCGCCGGGCAGGAGCCCGGCCACCGCGGCCGGGGTGCGCTGGTCGTTCTCGGTGCAGGCGTTCGTGGCGTCGGCGCCGGCCGGGCGCACGCACTCGACGACGGAGGCGACCTTGGCCCCGTGCTCGACGAAGACCCCGTGCCCCATGAGGACGCCACCGATGAGGACCGTCGCGATGACGAGGTTCATGGTGGGGCCGCCGAGCATGACGACGACCTTCTGCCAGCTCTTGCGCTTGTAGAACACGCGGTCCTCGTCGCCGGGCTGGATCTCCTCCATCGACTGGGTGCGGGCGTCGTCGACCATGGCGGCCCAGCGGCCGGTGCTCGAGGCCCGGAGGTGGTGCTCGTCCTCACCCCTGCCCTTGGGCGGGAACATCCCGATCATGCGGACGTAGCCGCCGAGCGGGATCGCCTTGAGGCCGTACTCCGTCTCGCCGAACCGGCGCGACCAGAGCGTGGGGCCGAAGCCGATCATGTACTGCGGCGCCTTGACCCCGAACAGCTTGGCCGGGACCAGGTGGCCGATCTCGTGCAGCGCGATGGAGACACCCACGCCGACGACGACGAACAGGATGCCGAGGATCGTCAGGACCACGGTCATGCGGACTCCTCGGTCATGCGGGCTCCTCGGTCGGGGTGGAGGCGGGACTCAGACCGAGCACCTCGCGGGCCCGGGCACGCGCCCAGGACTCGGCACGCAGCACAGCGGCAACGTCCAGGTCCGAGGCGTTGTTCCCGACGTTGGCGGCCTGCTCGCCGCCGGCGTGGTGCTCGTCGACGACCCGCTCGACGGTGTCGACGATGTCGAGGAAGCCGATCCGGCCGGCGTGGAAGGCCTCGACGCACTCCTCGTTGGCGGCGTTGTAGACCGCGGGGTAGGTCCCGCCCGCCTCGCCGACCCGGTAGGCCAGCGGGACGGAGCGGAAGGCCTCACGGTCCAGCGGGAGGAACTCCCACGTCGACGCGCGGGTCCAGTCGACCGGCGTCTCCACGTCGCGCAGGCGATCGGGCCAGGCGAGCCCGAGCGCGATGGGCACCAGCATGGTGGGCAGCCCGATCTGGGCGACCACCGCGCCGTCGCACCACTCGACCATGGAGTGGATGTACTGCTGCGGGTGCACCACGACCTCGATGTCGGCGAAGGGCACGTCGAACAGGTGGTGCGCCTCGATCACCTCGAGCCCCTTGTTGACCAGGGTCGCGGAGTTGGTGGTGATGACCTTGCCCATGGCGAAGTTGGGGTGAGCCAGCGCCTGCTCCGGCGTCACCTCGCGCAGCTCGTCGCGTGTGCGACCGCGGAAGGGCCCGCCGCTGGCGGTGATCACCAGCCGCCGCACCTCGTCCCGGCGACCCGCCAGCAGGCTCTGGGCGATGGCGCTGTGCTCGGAGTCGACCGGCACGATCTGGCCCGGCCGGGCCGCACGTGTGACGATCGGGCCGCCGACGATCAGGCTCTCCTTGTTGGCGAGCGCGAGCGTGCTGCCCGCTCGGAGCGCCGCCAGGGTCGGCCGCAGGCCGATCGACCCGGTGATGCCGTTGAGCACGACGTCCGCTCCGTGCGCCGCCACCTCCTCGGAGGCACCCTCCCCCACGACCACCCGCGGGGCGTATGACGCCAGCCCGGCCTCACGGGCGGCCGCCGTGATCGCGCCCCGCACCGCCGCCTCGTCGCCGTCCGCGACGCCGACGAGCTCGACCTGGAGCCGGACGGCCTGCTCCGCGAGGAGGGCGAGGTTGCGGCCGCCGGCGCTGAGCGCGGTCGCCGTGAACCGGTCGGGGTTGCGGGTGATCACGTCGATCGCCTGGGTGCCGATGGAGCCGGTGGAGCCGAGGAGCGCGACCGTGCGGTGGCCGGCGCGATAGGTGTGCGCGGGGGGCGGCGGGCTGTCGGCATACGGGCTCTGGCTCACCCGACCATCCTCGCACCGATCGACCCGTGTCTCGGCCGTCCCCGGGGCGTGCCGGTTCAGTCGGTGGGCCCGCCGCCGGACTGCAGCACCCGCCAGGTGTCGGGACCGACGATGCCGTCGACCGTCATGCCCAGCCGGGTCTGCAGCGTGCGGACGGCGCGCTCGGTGTCGGCGCCGAAGCGTCCGTCCGCGGTGACCGGGATGTCCTGTGCCGCGAGCGATCGCTGCACCCGCGAGACCGCCTCGCCGGTGCTGCCCCGGCGCAGCCTGGGCGTGGGGCCCTGCGAGAGGAGCAGGGTCCACACGTGCGCCTCGACGTGGGGGACCCAGGCCTGCCAGCCGAGCCGGCGCGCGACCTGGTCGTAGGCCTGCCTGGTCACCGGGCCGTAGACGCCGTCGACCGTCAGGCTCGCTCCCTGCTGGCGGAGCAGGTACTGGAAGGCCTCGACCGCCGGACCGCGCGCCCCGGGATCGAGGTCGGGATAGCGCCGCAGGGTCGGGGAGCACGCCCGGGCGGCGGGGGCTGCGCCTGCGACGACCACGCTGGTCGGGCTCACGGTCGCGCCCGTCCTCACGGCCTGCGTCGAAGCCGGTCCGGCGGCCGGCGTCCCAGCGGGTTCGGTCGACGGCGCCGAGACCGGCTCGCCCGCCGCCGATCCCGTAGCCGTCGCGGTCACGGTCCGGGTCACCTGCACGACCTCGGTCCCCTCGACCCCCGAGGAGCAGCCCGCGATCGCCGGGCAGAGCGTCAGGACGGCGGCAGTGGCCACGGCTGCGGCGCTGCCCCTCCCGGGTGGGATGGAGCTGGTGGAGCGGTTCATCGATGCCTCCTGGTGCCGCGTGGTCGCTGACGATGGTCTCGCGCCGCCGCCTCCAACGGGAGGGGGTGGATCCGAGGATCAGTCTCCGACGTGCTCACCGGTCTGCAGCGCGCGCCAGGTGGCCGGCCCGACGACGCCGTCGACCGTGTGGCCGGTGAGGGACTGGTACTCCCGCACGGCCGCGTCCGTCTGCTCGCCGAAGATGCCGTCGACCGGGATGGGCGAAACCGCGATCCCGATGGCGCGCTGGACCCGACGCACGGCCTCGCCGCGCGACCCCCGGGTGAGCCTGGGTGTGGGGCCGGCTGCGTAGAGGACGATCCACTCGCGCGTCATCACGTCGGGGGACTGGGGTGACTCCCCCAGCGCCCGCTCGACCACCCGGGCGTACGCGATGGCCGTCTGCTCGCCGAACACGCCGTCCACCACGACGTCCTCGCCGGCCTGGTCGAGCAGGCACTGGAGCGTCGCGACGCTGCGTCCGCGCTGCCCCATCGTCAGCAGCCCGTAGTGGTCGGGCGTCCCACAGCGCCCGGCAGCCTGCTCGGGATAGGCGGTCGCGCGACGGCCGGTGGTCGGGCCCTCGCGGGCCGCGACGCCGGGCGAGGCGCCCTCACCGGAACCGGCGTGTGGCTGGGCCGTCGTCGTGACGGTGACGGTCGCGGACGCGGCGGGTGACGGAGACGTCGTGGCTGCAGAGGGCGTCGGCGTCACGGTGACCGTCCGGGTCGGGGCGGCCGTCCCTGCGCCCGCCCCACAACCGGTCAGCGTCACGGTCACCGCTATCGTCAGCGTCCATCCCCCGCCCGCCAGCAGCACCTGCAGGAGGCTGCGGCGCGGCGTCATACGCGTCCCCATGGGGTCATCCTCCCGCGCGACCGGGCAGGACGCGCGAGGACCGCGCACGGCTCACCCGGACGGCGTCTCGACCCACCCTCCACGGCGAGGGGGAGGTCACAGCACGAGGGCGGTCGCGGGGTCACCTCCGGGACTAGGGTGGTCGAGGGCGGCGACCGCCACCGACATCCACGGGGAGGACCATCATGGCCAAGGACCGCACCGGGCTCAGCCTCGGCTACCGCATCATGTGGCGGATCCGCTACGTCGGGGTGAGCGTGTTCGGGCCGGCCCAGCTGGACCCCGACAACGACCCCAAGGACAACCTGCTGCGCGAGCGGCGGCGCAAGGTCGCCGCCGCCCACGCCGCGGCCGGGACGACTCCCCCGGCCTGAGCCCCTCCGGGGCGAGCGGGCCGTATGCCGGGCCCGTCGGCTCAGTGCACCAGGACCGCCACCACGGCGATCACGGGCAGCGACACGAGGGTCGTCAGCAGCACGGCGTCCCGGGCCAGCAGCACGCTGCGGTCGTAGCGCACGGCGTGGGTGAAGACGTTCTGCGCGCACGGCAGCGCGGCGGTCACCACCGCCGCGAGCCGGTGGACGCCGGTCAGGCCGAGCGCGCTCGCCAGGGCCAGGGCGGCCAGCGGCTGCACCCCCAGCTTGCACACGACGATGGTGACGATCTGCCCCGTGGACCCGGAGGCGCCCGGGCGAGGACCCAGCCGCAGCGACACCCCGAAGGCCAGGAGCATCGCGGGCACGGCCATGCCACCGACGATCTCGACCGGCCGCATCACCAGGTCGGGCGGCCGCCAGCCGACCAGGGACATCACGACGCCCGCGAGCGCGCACACCGTCATCGGGTTGCGCCCGACCGCGAGCAGCGTCTCGAGCGGGCGCGGGCGACGGCCGAGGGCATCGACGTCCATCAACGCCATGGCGAGCGGGGTGAGGCAGACGAGCTGCAGCAGCAGGGTGGGTGCCATCAGGGCGACGTCGCCGAGGACGTAGGCCGCGATGGGGATCCCGAGGTTGCCGGCGTTGACGTAGGCCGCGGCCAGCGAGCCGATCACCGCCTCGCCCAGGTCCGGGTGCCAGCGCGGCACCACGACGGCGAGGTAGACCGCCACGGTGATCACGACGGACGAGGCGGACACGAGCAGGTTGTGCCCCACCACCTGGGCGAAGGGGGTGCGGGACAGCACGTCGACCAGCAGCGCGGGCGAGGCCACGAAGAAGGCCAGGCGGGACAGCACGCGTTGCGCGCTCGCGTCGAGGACCCCGAGGTGCGCGAGCAGGAAGCCCAGCCCCGCGAGGGCGCCGATGATCCAGAACCCCGCGGCGACACCGGACATGGCGTGCTCCTCTCAGCGCTCGGTGGACGGGAGGCGTCCACCGAGCAGACGGGCCGCCACCGCGCAGGCGACGGCGGCCAGCAGCATGAGCACGCCGATGACGTTGGCCTCCGCCGGGATCCCCCGCAGGTAGGCCGTGTAGACATAGGTCGGGAAGGTGGCGACCTCGCCCGACACGAAGGTCGTGATGATGACGTCGTCGATGCTGAGGGCGAAGGACAGCAGGGCTGCGGCGACCACGCCGGGCAGCACCCCCGGCACCGTGACCCGCCAGAAGGTCGCGGCGGGCCCGGCATACAGGTCGGCGGCCGCCTCCTCCAGGCCGGGATCGAGCGACTCGAGCCGCGCCCGCACGGTCACGACGACGAAGGACAGGCAGAACATCACGTGCGAGAGGACCACGGTCCACCACCCCAGCTCGAGCCCCACGCGGGTGAAGCCCTGCACGAAGATCGTCAGCAGGGACGCGCCGAGGACGACCTCGGGGGTGGCCATGGGCAGCAGCACCAGTGCCTCGACCGCCCGTCGGCCGCGGAACCGGCCCCGCGCCAGCGCGAGCGCCATCATGGTCCCCAGCGTGGTGACCAGCACCGTCGAGGCGAGCCCCACCTCCAGCGAGGTGCCGAGCGCCTCGCAGACCCCCGGGGCGCCGCACGGGTCGCGCCAGTGGTCCAGGGTGGGGCGGCCGCTCCAGGCGATGTTGGACCTCGTGTAGCCGTTGAACGAGAACACCACGACGTAGGCCACCGGCAGGAGCAGGTAGGCCAGCACCAGCACGGACACCAGGACGACGACGTGGTCGGCGACCCACCGCCGGGCCGACGACGAGCGCGACGAGCCCCCGCTCACACCAGCTCCCGGGTGCCGTAGCGCCGGAGGTACAGCAGGACGAGCACGAGGATGGCCAGCATCAGCGTGAACGACAGCGCCGCGGCCACCGGGTAGCCACCGATCACGCGGAAGAACTGGGCGTCGATGGCGTTGCCGACCATCGACGTGCCGCGGTCCGAGCCGAGCAGGTCGGCGTTGACGTAGTCTCCGGCTGCGGGGATGAAGGTCAGCAGCGTCCCGGCGACGATGCCCGGCATCGCCAGCGGCACGGTGACCAGCCGGAAGGTCTGCCACGGGCCGGCGTAGAGGTCTGCGCCGGCGGCCAGCACCGACCGGTCCACCCGCTCCAGGGAGGCGAGGACGGGCAGGAGCATGAAGGGCAGGAAGGTGTAGGTCAGGCCCATGACCACGGCGAACGGCGTCTCGGTCAGGTGCCCGCCGGGCAGCAGGTGCAGCGCCCGCAGGGTGGACGCGACCGGCGCGTCGTCGGCGAGGATCTGGCGCCACGCGACCGTGCGCAGGATGAACGGCGTGAAGAACGGCGCGACGACCAGCACCATGAGCACGCCACGCCACCGCCCCGCGCGGAAGGCCATGGTCCAGGCCAGCGGGAACGCCAGCACCAGGCACAGCAGCGTCGCGAGGCCGGCATACAGGAAGGACCGACCCAGCTGCCCGCCGAAGCCGGTCAGGGCCACGAGGTAGTTGCCGACGTTGACGTCGCGGTAGTAGTAGCCGGGGAAGCCCGGGTAGCCCGACTGCAGGCTCACGCTCGCGAGCTGCACCAGCGGCGCGGCGAACAGAACGCCGAGCCAGAGCAGCCCGGGGAGGAGCAGCAGGTATGCCGCGCGCCTGCTCACGGAGCGGTCACCCGCACGGGCGCGGACCCCGCTGCCGAGGCGTCGGCGGCGAGATCGGCGTCGCTGCCCTCGCCGACCTCGCCGACCGTGTCGACCGCGTCGACCTCGCCGACCTCGTCGCTGGGCAGCGTGAACGTGTGCCGCAGGTCCCAGGCGACGGTGACGAGGTCCCCCGGGCGAGCCGTGGCGTCGACGTCGAGGTTCTGCTCGTAGGCCGTCCAGGTGCCGACGCCGGGGACGTCCAGGACGTACTGCGTCGCCACGCCGGTGAACGCCACGTCGAGCACGCGCGCCCCCGCGAGGACGTTCGCGACGGACCGACGGCGGACCTCGACCCCGTCGGCGACGATCCGGACCTTCTCCGGCCGCACCCCGACCAGCGAGCGCCTGGCGTCCGGCGCGGCAGCCCGTGACCGCAGCACCCGCACCCGCTGGCCGCCGAGCTCCACGACGAGCAGGTCGCCCTCCGCCCCGACCACCGTGACCGGAGCGAGGTTGGACTGCCCGAGGAAGGTGGCGACGAACCGGGTCCGGGGCAGGTCGTAGAGCTCGGCCGGGGGCCCGAGCTGCTCGATCCGGCCCTGGCGCATCACCGCGACGGTGTCGGCCATGCTCATGGCCTCCTCCTGGTCGTGCGTGACGTGCACGAAGGTCAGGCCCGTCTCGGCCTGGACCCGCTTGAGCTGCAGCTGCATCTGCCGACGCAGCCGCAGGTCGAGGGCGCCCAGCGGCTCGTCCAGCAGGAGCACCTCGGGCCGGTTGACCAGGGCCCGCGCCAGCGCCACGCGCTGCTGCTGGCCACCGCTGAGCCGGGAGGGGCGGCGGCTCGCCATACCGTCGAGCTCGACGAGGGCGAGCGCCTCGCGGGCCTGCTCGGCGGCCGCCGCGCGCGGGACCCCACGACGGCGCGGTCCGAAGGCCACGTTGTCCCCGACGCTGAGGTGCGGAAAGAGCGCGTAGGACTGGAACACCGTGTTGACCGGGCGCTCGTGGGCCCGCAGGTCGGTGACGTCCCGCTCCCCCAGCAGCACCCGCCCCGCGTCGGGGCGCTCGAGCCCCGCCACCATCCGCAGGGTCGTCGTCTTGCCGCACCCCGAGGGCCCCACGAGCGCGAAGAAGCTGCCCGCCGCCACGTGCAGGGACAGGTCGTCCACGACCACGTCCCGCCCGAAGCTCTTGGTGAGGCCGTCGAGCCTCAGGTCACCGGCAGTCACTGGCCCACCACCTGCGTCCACATCGCGGCGTACTCCTGCTCCTCGCGCGGGTCCAGGGCCCGGAACACGCTCGTCCGGCGCGCCAGGAATTCCGCCGTGGGAAAGATCAGCGGGTCCTCGACGCGCTCGGGGTCGACCTTTTCCATGGCCTTCTGAGCGCCGGCCACCGGGCAAATGTAGCCCACCCACGCAGCGACCTGCGCGGCGATCTCGGGCTGGTAGTACCAGTCGAGCAGCCGCTGGGCGTTGCGCCGGCGCGGCGAGGTGACCGGAACGACGGCGTTGTCGCTCCACAGCATCCCGCCGGACTCGGGGACGACGAAGGTCCACCGCTCGTTGCCGGTCTCGGCGCGCAGCGTCGCGATGTCGCCGCTCCACACCAGGCCGGCCAGCGCGTTGCCGCTCTGCAGGTCCTGGACGTAGGAGTTGCCGCGGATCCGCCGGATCTGGCCGTCGCGCAGCCGGCGGTCGACGACCTCGACGGCCGCGGCCAGCTCGTCGCGGGTGAAGGGCCTCGCCGGGTCGACGCCCTGGCTGCGCAGGATCACGCCGAGCGTGTCGCGCCATTCGCTCAGCCCGACGACCCGGCCCTTGAGGTCGGGACGCCACAGGTCCTCGACGGAACGGATCTCCTTGACCTTGCTCGCGTCGTAGCCGATCCCCGTCAGGCCGGACTGCCACGGCAACGAGTGCTGGCGCCCCGGGTCGAACGACGCGTCCATCAGCTCCGGCAGCACGTTGCCGGCGTGCGGCATCCGGATCAGCTCGAGCGGCTGGACCAGCTCCTGGTCGATGACGCGGTTGACCATCCAGTCCGACAGCACGACCAGGTCACGCCCGATGTCCTGACCGGCGCGCAGCTGCGGGGCGATCTTGTTGACGTAGAGGTCGTTGTCGTCGATCTCCTCGGCGTAGCTCGCCTGGATCCCGGTGGCCCGGACGAAGGCGTCGAGGGTCGGGAACCGCTTGGTGGACTCGTCCTGGTCGAGGTACTGCGTCCAGCTCGCGAACGCGACCCGGCGGTCGGTGGCCGAACGGTCCACCGGCAGCGCCCTGGTCGTCCGCGCGGCCGCGGGGGGCTCCGGCGGGGCGCAGGCCGCGAGCAGGCCGGCAGCCGCAGCCGAGCCGAGCAGGCTGCGGCGCGACAGCGCGCGGTCGGGCATCAGGCACGGACCTCCGGGGGCGGCCCAGGTGGGCGGAGACAAACCTGGGCAACGCTACCAGCGGTATGCCGGGGCCCGGCGCGCGGACGACGGACGTGAGAGGGCCGGTCGCCCTGCGGCGACCGGCCCTCACGACATACGGCGGGCGTGGTGCAGGCTCAGCCCTGGGGCCGGAGCACGGCCGTCAGGCTGTCGAGCACGCTGCGGTCCTCGATCGTCGACGGCACCTGCGCCTCCTGCCCGTCCGCGATCTGGCGCATGGTCTTGCGCAGGATCTTGCCGGAGCGCGTCTTGGGCAGACCGTCGACGATGTCGACCTGGTTGAGGGCGGCGACGGCGCCGACCTCCTCGCGGACGCGCTGGACCAGCTCCTTGCGGAGCGTCTCCTGGGCCTGCGGGGTCGACGCGTCGATGCCGGACTTGAGCATGACCAGCGCGCGGGGCACCTGGCCCTTGAACGAGTCGGCCACCCCGATGACCGCGCACTCCGCCACGGCGGGGTGACCGGCGAGCGCGGCCTCGATCGACCCGGTCGACAGGCGGTGGCCGGCGACGTTGAGCACGTCGTCGGTGCGGCCCATGACATAGAGGTAGCCGTCCTCGTCGATGTAGCCACCGTCGCCGGTCAGGTAGTAGCCGTGGTAGGCCGACAGGTAGCTCGAGACATAGCGGTCGTCGTCCTGCCACAGCGTCGGCAGGGTGCCGGGGGGCATGGGCAGCTTGATGACGATGGCGCCCTCGGTGCTGGCGGGGACCTCGTTGCCCTGGTCGTCGAGCACGCGCACGTCATACCCGCAGACCGCGGTCGACGGCGAGCCGGGCTTGATCGGCAGCTCCTCGATCCCCCGCGGGTTGGACGCGATCGGCCAGCCGGTCTCGGTCTGCCACCAGTTGTCGACGACGGGCTTGCCGGTGCGCTCGGTCGCCCAGTGGTAGGTGTCCGGGTCGAGCCGCTCGCCCGCGAGATAGATCGTGCGCAGGCTGGACGTGTCGTAGTCGGCGAAGAGCTTCGCCTGCGGGTCCTCCTTCTTGATCGCCCGGAAGGCCGTGGGCGCCGTGAACAGCGAGGCGACGCCGTAGTCCTGCACGATCCGCCAGAAGGCGCCGGCGTCGGGGGTGCCGATCGGCTTGCCCTCGTAGACGATCGTGGTCGCGCCCACCAGGAGCGGGGCGTAGACGATGTAGGAGTGCCCGACCACCCAACCGACGTCGGACGCGGTGAACATCGTGTCGCCCGCCTCGATGCCGTAGAGGTTGGGCATCGACCAGCGCAGGGCCACGGCGTAGCCGCCGCTGTCGCGCACGATCCCCTTGGGCTTCCCCGTCGTGCCGGAGGTGTAGAGGATGTAGAGCGGGTGGGACGACTCGACCGGCACGCACTCGGCGGGCTGCACGACCCCGGGGCGCATGACCTCGGCCCAGTCCAGGTCACGCTCCCCCATCTCGGCGGGCTGCTGCTCGCGCTGCAGGATGACGCAACGGTCGGGCTTGTGCTCCGCGCGGCGGATCGCCTCGTCGAGGTAGGGCTTGTAGGCCACGACCCGCTTGGGCTCGATGCCGCAGCTCGCGCTCACGACGACCTTGGGGGCTGCGTCGTCGATGCGGGCGGCCAGCTCCTGCGGGGCGAAGCCACCGAACACGACCGAGTGGATGGCGCCGATGCGGGCGCACGCCAGCATCGCGACGACGGCCTCGGGGACCATCGGCATGTAGATGACGACCCGGTCGCCCTTGGTCACGCCGAGGTCGCGCAGCACGCCGGCGAAGCGGGACACCAGCTCGAGCAGCTCGGCGTAGGTGTAGCTCGCGCGGGCACCGGTGACCGGGCTGTCGTAGTGCAGGGCGGCCTGGTCGGCGCGGCCGTGGACCACGTGGCGGTCCAGCGCGTTGTAGCAGACGTTGAGCCGGCCGTCGGGGAACCACGTGTAGAACGGGGCCCGGCTCTCGTCGAGGACCTGCCTCGGCCTCGTGATCCAGTCGATGTCCTTGGCCGCCTCGGCCCAGAAGGCCTCGGGGTCCTGCCTGCTCGTCTCGTACGCCCTGGCGTAAGCACCCTTGCTCATGCCTCCATCCAACCCGCCGGGCCGGGCGACGGCCAGCGGGACACGGTGTGGCCTGGACGACAGGTAGGTCGTGCGCGGCGAGTGGTCGGTCGCGAGGCGAGGGACCGACCACTCGGGGCGTATGACGGGGCGGCCGGGCTAGGCCGGGCTAGCCCGGCTGGCCGGGCTAGGCCGGGCT
>NZ_DCYC01000017.1:0-14792 GCF_002330965.1 Arsenicicoccus sp. UBA2120 | reverse complement strand
GGGGCGACGCCGCACCCGACCTGCGCGGTGCCGAGGTCAGCGACGCGCCAGCGGCCGGCCACCTTGTGCAGCAGCACGGTCGCGTCGTCGGTCTGGCCGCGCGTCGGGTGGACCGTCGCGCGTGCCCAGGTCGGGGCGCCGGGGGCGAGGCTGATGCGCTGGACGCGCCAGTCGGCGCGCTTCCAGCCGCGCATGGACCGGTCGCCCGCGATGGCGACGTAGATCTGGTGCACGGTCGTCCGGGTGACCTGGGTCGAGCGGGTGCGAGCGGTGACGGCGCCCGAGGCGGCGGGTGCGGTCGCGGTGACCTGCTGGGTCGCTCGGGCCGTGGGGACGGAGGGGGCGGCGGCCACGGCGGGGGCGGACATCCCCAGGCCGAGGGCGAGGGCGAGAGTGGCGGTGGCGGTGGCGGAGGTCGCGATCAGTGAACGGCGGAGCATGACGGGGGATCCTTCTCGAGTGTGCGGTTGCGGCGCGTTGCGCCGACATCACCATGATGACGCCGCAGCGGCGCGGTTGGTTGGCTCGCGTCGTCATCCCCTCGTCACGGTTGGGTCACGCATGATGACGGCATGGAGATCGAGGACCTGCCCACCCTCACGGCCCTGCTCGACGACGGCCACAGCCTGCACGGCGTGCGCGTCCAGGGCGTCGACCTCGACGCGTGCGCCGAGCGGCTCCTGGCCCGCTCGGACCTGCACGGGCTCGTCGTCCTCGGCGGCGCGATGGCACCGCCGCTCGTGCGTCACCTGGTCGGTGCCGGCGCGGTCGTGTTCCCCACCGTCCACGACTCCCCCGTCGACGTCTACCGCTCGCGTCTCTACTCCCCGGAGGAGCTGTATGCCGGGATCGCCCGGGGCTACGACGACACCCCGGACGCGCTGGCCTACGCCTGGTCGCAGGACGCGAGCCTCGTCGGTGACCCCTATGTCGCGGTGCTGCGCTCCCTGCACGACGACTCCATGGAGGACGCCCTCGACGACCTGCTGGCGGACCGGCGCGTCGTCGGGATCATGGGCGGGCACGGCGTCGACCGCGGGACCGCGCGCTATGCCGAGGCCGCGCACCTGGGGCGGGCGCTGGCGGCATACGGCCTGGTCGTCGCCACCGGCGGCGGGCCCGGCGCGATGGAGGCCGCCAACCTCGGCGCCGCGTGCCCCGACGACGCGACGCTGGAGGACGCGCTGCGGCGGCTGGCCACGGTGCCATCCTTCCGGCCGGAGGTGAGCCCCTGGGCCCGGGTGGCCCTGGAGGTGCGCGAAGGGCTCGGCGCCCCCGACCCGGTGACGAGCATCGGCATCCCGACCTGGTTCTACGGCCACGAGCCGCCCAACGCGTTCGCGCAGGCCATCGCCAAGTTCTTCTCCAACGCCCTGCGCGAGGACCTGCTGCTCGCCCGCTGCACGGCGGGGGTCGTCGTCCTCCCCGGCGCCGCGGGCACGGTGCAGGAGGTGTTCCAGCTGACGACGCGGCTCTACTACGCCGCCGAGGGCGAGACCGTGCCGCTCGTGCTGGTCGGGCGCGAGCACTGGACCCAGACCCTGCCGGTGTGGCCGTTGCTCCAGGCCCTCGGCCACGGCCGCGAGATGGGCGACCGGATCCACCTGGTCGACGACATCGCCGACGTCCCCGAGCTGCTCCGCGAATCCAGCACCCCCCCTGCGCTGAGGACCCCGCCCGTCGCCCGCTCGGGAGGGCTGGGACGGAACTCCTCGGGGTACGAACGACGTTGGACGACCTGGACCTGACCGCTGCCCCTGCAAAGGACACTGCCCTGACCTCCCTCGCGCTCCTCGCCCAGCTCCCCTCGGCGGCCCCCGACAGTGGTGGGATCACCGGGTGGGCCGTCAGCCTCATGGAGACCCTCGGCGGGCCCGGCGCCATGGTGGCGACGATCCTCGACAGCGTCTTCCCGCCGATCCCCAGCGAGCTCATCCTGCCGCTGGCGGGCTTCACCGCCTATCGCGGCGGCATGACGCTGGCGGGCGCGATCATCTGGAGCACCGTCGGATCCCTGGTCGGCGCGCTCATCCTCTACTGGGCCGGCGCCGTCCTCGGCCGCGAGCGCGTCAACGCCATCGCCCGCAAGGTCCCTCTGGTCGACGTGCACGACATCGACAAGGGCTTCGAGTGGTTCGAGCGGCACGGGCGCACCGTCACGTTCTTCGGCCGGATGGTGCCGATGGTGCGCTCGATGGTGTCGATCCCGGCGGGCGTCGAGCGGATGCCGCTCGCGATCTTCTGCCTGCTCACGACGCTCGGCTCGCTCTGCTGGAACGCCGCGCTCATCCTCGGCGGCTACGCCCTGGGGTCGCAGTGGGCGCGCATCGAGGAGTGGGCCGGCTGGTTCCAGTACGCCGTGATCGCGTTCTTCGTCATCCTGATCGCGCGGTGGGTGCGGCAGAAGCTCAAGGGGCGCCGGACCCCCTGACCGTCAGGCCGTGGCCGCCGCCAGCTGGCCGCACGCCCCGTCGATGTCCTGCCCCCGCGTGTCACGCACGGTCGTGGAGATGCCGCGCCCGCGCAGCCGCTCCACGAACTGCTGCTCGACGCCCTTGCGGCTGGCCGTCCACCGGCTGCCCGGCGTGGGGTTGAGCGGGATGGGGTTGACGTGCACCCACCCGTTCCCTCGCGCGTTGAGCTTGTCGGCGAGCAGCTCGGCGCGCCAGGCCTGGTCGTTGATGTCCTTGATCAGGGCGTACTCGATCGACACGCGTCGCCCGGTGGTGTCGAAGTAGCGGCGCGCGGCGTCCAGCGCCTCGTCGACCTTCCACCGGGTGTTGATGGGGACCAGCTCGTCCCGCAGCTCGTCGTCGGGGGCGTGCAGCGACAATGCCAGGGTGACCGGGATGCCCTCGCCCGCGAGCTTGTCGATGCCGGGCACCAGCCCGACGGTGCTCATCGTGACCCCGCGCGCGCTCATCCCGAGCCCTGCTGGAGCGGGCTCCACGAGACGCCGGATCGCCCCGATCGAGGCCTTGTAGTTGGCCAGCGCCTCGCCCATCCCCATGAACACCACGTTGGACACGCGCAGCGGTCCCTGGTCGCCCTCGGGCATCGGGCCGAGCTCGCCGGCCCGCAGCGCACGGGCAGCGCTCACGACCTGCTCCACGATCTCGGCGGTGCTCATGTTGCGCTGCAGCCCACCCTGGCCGGTGGCGCAGAACGGGCAGTTCATGCCGCAGCCGGCCTGGCTCGAGATGCAGATCGTCGCCCGGCCGGGATAGCGCATGACGACCGACTCGACGAGGGCGCCGTCGTGCAGCCGCCACACCTTCTTGTGCGTCGCTCCCCCGTCGGCGACCCGCGTCGTGATGGGGGTGAGCAGCTGCGGCAGCGACTGCGCGACCAGCTCGGCGCGCTGGGCCTTGGGCAGGTCCGGCATGTCCTCGGGGTCCGTCACCAGCCGGTCGAAGTAGTGCACGCTGAGCTGCTTGGCCCGGAAGCCCTGCTGCCCGAGCTCGGTCACGAACGCCTTGCGCTCGTCGAGCGCGAAGTCGGCCAGGTGGGCCGGCGGCTTGCCGCGGCGCGGCGCGGAGAAGGTCAGCTGGCCCGGCACCGGACGGGTCGTCGGCGTGGGCAGGTCCTGCGGCTGGGAGTCACTCATCGCTCACCATTGTCTCAGGTATGACGCCCCGCCGGCCCCCACGCGTGGTGACGCCCTTCGCGCGGCCGTGCCGGCAGCTCAGACCGCCGCGGGCACGAGATAGGTGATGACCAGCCAGGCCATCGGCGCGGTGAGCAGCAACGAGTCCAGCCGGTCCATGATGCCGCCGTGCCCCGGGAGGATGTGGCCCATGTCCTTGATGCCGAGGTCGCGCTTGATGACCGACTCGCACAGGTCCCCGACCGTCGCGGTGACGCAGGCCGCCGCGCCCAGCAGCACACCGGTCCACCAGGGGGCGTGGAGCAGCCAGGTCGTGCAGACGGCCCCCACCAGCATGCAGGTGACCATCGAGCCGGCGAAACCCTCCCAGGACTTCTTGGGGGAGATGGACGGCGCCATGGGGTGCTTGCCCTTGAGCACGCCGACCGCGTAGCCGCCGATGTCGGAGAACACCGTGACCGCGATGAAGGTCACCACCCGCAGCTCCCCGTCGGGCTGGGCGAGCAGCATGATGCAGAAGCTGGCGAGCAGCGGCACGTAGGCCAGGGTCAGCACGCCTCCGGAGACGTCTCGCATCGCGTCGGCCACGCCCTGCAGGGAACGCCATACGAGCAGGGCCAGGACCGCCAGCGTGAAGGCGAGGGTGAGCGGCCGGGGACCGCCCCAGTAGGCGCTCGCGAGCATCGCGACGCCACCCACCATGGTGGGCACCAGGGGCACCTGCACCCGGCCGTTGCGGACCGCCTGCACGACCTCCCACATCCCGATGACGATCGCCACCGTCACGAGGGCGAGGAAGGCCTCCGGCCGCCACGCCAACGAGCCGATGATCAGGGCACCGAGACCCACGCCGACCCCGATGGCGGCGGGGAGGTCGCGCCCGGCCTTGCCGGGGCTCTTGGACCGACGGGCCACGTCGAGGGCCCGCTGGATCCGTCGCTGGACCCGCGAGCCCTCGAGGGCCGGCGGCATGTCAGGTGTGGGCACGGTGTCCTTCGCGTCGCTCGCTCAGACGTCGAGCAGCTCGGCTTCCTTGCCCTTGAGCAGGGTGTCGATCTGGTCCGTCAGCTTCTTGGTGAGGGTGTCCAGCTCCTTCTCGGCGCGGGTGCCCTCGTCCTCGCCGACGTCGCCGTCCTTGACGAGCTTGTCGATCTGGTCCTTGGCGCTGCGCCGGACGTTGCGGATCGAGACCTTGCCGTGCTCGCCCTTCTCGCGGGCCAGCTTGATGTACTCCTTGCGGCGCTCCTGCGTGAGCTCCGGCAGGTTGATGCGCAGCACGCCGCCGTCGTTGTTGGGGTTCAGGCCGAGGTTGGAGGAGCGCAGCGCCTTCTCGATCTCGTGGGTCGCGCCCTTGTCGAACGGCGTGATCAGGATCATCCGCGCCTCGGGCACCTGGAAGGACGCGAGCTGCTGCAGCGGCGTCGCGGCGCCGTAGTAGTCGACCATGATCTTGTGGAACAGCGCGGGGTTGGCCCGCCCGGTGCGGATGGACGCGAAGTCCTCCTTGGCCACCTCGACGGCCTTGTCCATCTTGTCCTCGGCCTCGAGCAGGATGTCGTCGATCATGGGGTGCCTCCATCGTCCGTATGGCGAAAATCGTCGGGGTCTGACGCTACGAGCCCGGTGCTGCAGGGCACGACCGGGGCTCGCGGCGGTCGGCAGGCGAGCTGCTCAGGCGGTGACCACCGTCCCGATCTTCTCACCGCGCACGGCGGCGGCGACGTTGCCGTCGCCCTCCATGCCGAAGACGATCATCGGGAGCTTGTTGTCCATGCACAGGCTGAACGCGGCGGCGTCGACGACCTTGAGCCCCCGCGCGAGGGCCTCGGCGTAGGTCAGGCTGTCGTAGCGCTGGGCGGCCGGGTTGGTCTTGGGGTCGGAGTCGTAGACCCCGTCGACGCCGTTCTTGGCGATCAGCACGGCGTCGCACTTGGTCTCGAGGGCACGCTGGGCGCTGACGGTGTCCGTCGAGAAGTAGGGCATCCCGGCGCCGGCGCCGAAGATGACCACGCGGCCCTTGTCCATGTGGCGCATCGCGCGGCGCGGGATGTAGGGCTCGGCCACCTGGGTCATCTCGATCGCGGACTGCACGCGCGTCTCGACCCCTTCCTTCTCCAGGAAGTCCTGCAGCGCGAGGCAGTTCATCACGGTGCCGAGCATGCCGATGTAGTCGGCACGGGCCCGGTCCATGCCCTTGTCCTGCAGCTGGGCCCCGCGGAAGAAGTTGCCGCCGCCGATGACCACGCAGACCTGGACCTGGCTCTTCACGGCCTCGGCGATCTGCCGGGCGATCCCCCGCACGACCTCCGGGTCCAGCCCCACCTTGCCCCCTCCGAATACCTCGCCGGACAACTTGAGCAGCACCCGCTGGTAGCCACGGTTGTCGGGGGTCTCGGTCATCGTGCGGCTCCTTGCCAGGTGGGCGGGTGATCGGTCGGCCGACCGCCGCACAGTCTGTCACACGGCAGCACCCTCCTGGCGACCCGACGGCCGTCGGTCGGCCACGTCGTCCGGAGGCTGGGACACGACCGGGCCCCGGCCCACCGTGAGGTGGGTGGGACGCGACCGGGCCCGGTCCACCGTGAGGTGGACCGGGCCCGGTGCGGTGCGCCCAGGGGCGCGGGGATCAGCTGCCGACGCGGAAGCGGGCGAAGGCGGTGGCCTTGGCGCCGCCCTCCTCCAGGACCTTGCCGACGGTCTTCTTGGCGTCCTTCGCGAACGGCTGCTCGAGCAGGACCTGCTCCTTGAAGAAGCCGTTGACGCGACCCTCGACGATCCGGGGGAGCGCAGCCTCGGGCTTGCCCTCCTCCTTGGCCGTGTCCTCGGCGATGCGACGCTCGTTGGCGACCGTCTGCTCGTCGATGTCGTCACGGGTGAGGACGCTCGGCGCGAACGCCGCGATGTGCAGCGCGACGTCGTGCGCGACCTGCTCGTCGCCGCCCTCGGTGGCGATCAGGACACCGATCTGCGCGGGCAGGTCGGGGCTGGTCTTGTGCAGGTAGGACGTGACCTTGTCGCCCTCGAGGCGGGCCACGCGCTTGACCTCGATCTTCTCGCCGATGGTGGCGTTGGCCTCGTCGAGCAGCTCCTTGACGGACTTGCCGTCGACCTCGTGGGCGAGGAGCGTCTCGGCGTCGCCGGCCTGGGAGTCGACCGCGGCCTGGAGCACGGTGTCGGCCAGCTGACCGAACTTGTCCCCCTTGGCGACGAAGTCGGTCTCGCACAGGACCTCGACCAGGGTGCCGACGCCACCGTCGACCTTGGCGCGGACCAGACCGTTGGAGGTGGAGCGGCCCTCGCGCTTGGTGACGCCCTTGAGACCCTTGACGCGCAGGATCTCGGTGGCCTTGGCCTGGTCGCCGTCGGCCTCGTCGAGTGCCTTCTTGACGTCGAGCATGCCGGCGCCGGTCTTCTCGCGGAGCGCCTTGATGTCGGCTGCGGTGTAGTTAGCCATGTGTCGTAGCTACTTTCTACGCGGGTTCGAAGTGGTGGTTGACGCGATCGCTGAGGAGGCTCAGGCCTGCTCGGCGGCGGGCGTGGCCGGCTCGGTCGCCTCGACGGCAGGGGCAGCCTGCTCGACGCCCTCCGGCGCGGAGGCGACCTGCTCGGTGACGTCGGCGGGCTGGGTGCCCTCGGCGGCGGGGGTCTCGGCCTGCTCGGTCGCCTCGGCAGGAGCGTCGGACTTGGCGGCCTCGGCGTAGAGCTCGCGCTCCCACTCGGCCAGCGGCTCGGCCTCGGTGGCGCCCTCGGTGGAGCGACCGGACGAGCGGGACACGAGGCCCTCGGCCACGGCGTCGGCGATCACGCGGGTCAGCAGGGTGACCGAGCGGATGGCGTCGTCGTTGCCCGGGATCTTGTAGTCGACCTCGTCGGGGTCGCAGTTGGTGTCGAGGATCGCGATGACGGGCAGACCCAGCTTGCGGGCCTCGTCCACCGCGAGGTGCTCCTTCTTGGTGTCGACGATCCACACGGCCGAGGGGACCTTGGCCATGTTGCGGATGCCGCCGAGGGTCTTCTCGAGCTTGTCCTTCTCGCGCTTGAGGACGAGGAGCTCCTTCTTGGTGCGACCGGAGCCGGCCACGTCGTCGAAGTCGATCTCCTCGAGCTCCTTGAGGCGCGAGAGGCGCTTGGAGACGGTGTTGAAGTTGGTGAGCATGCCACCGAGCCAGCGGTGGTTGACGTAGGGCATGCCCACGCGGGTCGCCTGCTCGGCGACGGGCTCCTGCGCCTGCTTCTTGGTGCCGACGAAGAGCACGCTGCCGCCGTGGGCGACGGTGGCCTTGACGAACTCGAAGGCGTCGTTGATGTAGGTCAGCGACTGCTGCAGGTCGATGATGTAGATGCCGTTGCGCTCGGTGAGGATGAAGCGCTTCATCTTGGGGTTCCAGCGACGGGTCTGGTGCCCGAAGTGGACGCCGCTCTCGAGGAGCTGGCGCATGGTGACGACGGCCATGCCGAGGTCCTTCTCTCTGTCGTTGTCAGTTACCCACGGTCGCGCGGCGGGGTGCCACGGCCGTGCCTGGCGCCTGCGTACGCACCCCGCCGACCAGGGGGTCGGACTGCCGTGGTGCGCCCCGGACTGCATCGAGATCGACTCGTCCGGCGAGAAGGCGCGCGAATTCGGGATCAGTGCTCCCGGCCGAGGCCAGGCACACGTCACCCGTCCTGCCATCCTACGTGGAGGGGTTCACCGCGACCTAATCCCCACCCGGCACGCCCCGCCGGGGCACCAGCCGGCGGCACGGCGTCACGGCGTCACGGGGGGTCGGCTACCGTCGCCCCATGCCTCGCACCCCCGGCCACCCCGCGCTGACGCCGTTCGGCACCACCGTCTTCGCCGAGATGACCGCGCTCGCCCAGCAGCACGACGCGGTCAACCTCGGGCAGGGCTTCCCGGACTCGGACGGTCCGCCCGAGATGCTCGAGGCCGCCTGCCGCGCGATCCACGACGGCGTCAACCAGTACCCCCCGGGTCCCGGCATGCCGGTGCTTCGCGAGGCGATCGCCGAGCACCAGTCCCGCTTCTACGGGCTGACGGTCGACCCGGGCTGCGAGGTGCAGGTCACGGTCGGTGCCACCGAGGCCATCGCGTCGACCATCCTGGCCCTCGTGCGTCCCGGCGACGAGGTGGTCGTGCTGGAGCCCTACTACGACAGCTATGCCGCCACGATCGCGCTGGCGGGCGGGGTCCGTCGCACGAGCGTCCTGCGCTTCCCCGACTTCGCCGTCGACGAGGCCTCCCTGCGGGCCGCGTTCTCCGAGCGTACCAGCGTTGTCCTGCTCAACAGCCCCCACAACCCCACCGGGCGAGTCCTCTCGCGGGCCGACCTGGAGCTCGTGGCCGAGCTCGCCCGGGAGCACGACGCGTGGGTCGTGTGCGACGAGGTCTACGAGCACCTGACCTTCGACGGGATCGAGCACGTGCCCATGGCCACCCTCCCGGGGATGCGCGATCGCACCGTCACGATCTCGTCGGCCGGCAAGACCTTCTCCGCCACCGGGTGGAAGGTCGGCTGGCTCACCGGCCCCGCGCACGCCGTCGCCGCCGTGCGGCAGCTCAAGCAGTTCACGACCTTCGCCCACTCCGGACCGTTCCAGGTCGGTGTGGCGACCGCCCTGGCCCTGCCCACCGAGCGGTATGCCGAGCTGGCGTCCACCCTGCAGATCCGGCGCGACCTGCTCGTCGACGGGCTGCGCTCGGCCGGGCTGGACGTGAGCGTCCCGGCCGGCGCCTACTTCGCCGTGGCGGACGTCGCTCCGCTCGGGGGAACCGACGCCATGGCGTTCTGCCGCCGGATGCCCGAGGAGCTGGGCGTCGCCGGTGTGCCCGTCGCCGCGTTCCACGACGACACCGAGGCCGCTCGGTCCCTCGTGCGCTTCGCGTTCTGCAAGCAGGAGGACGTGCTCCGCGAGGCCGCTCGGCGCCTGACCAGGCGAGCCCCCGTCGACCGTCCCTGACCGGTCGGGGGCTCCGGCCTCCCCGTCGTCCACAGCCACGCGCGGCGGCGCGAGGATCCGCGTGCTCGTCCACAGGTGCACGGCCGGTCCTTGCCCCGCGCCTGACCCGCACCCCAGCCTCGGCCGTATGCCGATCGCCCGCCCCCTCCCGACCGCCCTGGTGGCGCTGTCCACCGCCTCGGTGGCCGCCGCGACCCTCGTTGCCGCTCCCGTCCCCGACAACCGCACCACCGGACGTGCCCACGTCTCGGCGCCGGCCGCCGCGCGCTCCAGACCCGCGCCCGTCGCACCAACGGCGCACCTCGCCGCGAGGACGTCGACGCCCTCGGCGGCACCGCCACCCGCACCGTCACGGGGTCAGGCCCTCCCCCGGTCTGCGGCGCCGCGCGCGCCGGGACGGTGGACCGCACCCGTGCGGCCGCTGCGCGTGGTCACGCGGTTCACCGCTCCCCCGCAACCGTGGGCCCGGGGTCATCGCGGGGTGGACCTGGCAGCTGGACCCGGCGCCGCGATCGTCGCTCCGGCCGACGGGGTGGTCGCCTTCGCCGGCATGGTGGCCGGCAGGCCTGTCCTGTCCGTCGACCATGAGGGCGGCCTGCGCAGCACCTACGAACCCGTCGTGGCGCGCGTGTCCGTCGGCGACCAGGTCACGCAGGGGCAGGTGATCGCGGTGGTGGCCGACGGGCCCGGCCACTGCTCGTCATCCTGCCTGCACTGGGGAGCCCGTCGCGGCCAGGTCTATGTCGACCCGCTCTCGCTGATCGACCGTCCCCCGCTCGTCCTGCTTCCGCTGCGCTGACCGCGTCCACGAGAGCCATCAGTCCCGCACGACAGGCCAGGCGACCTGCGTCAGGCGCGCGGGTGTGCCTGGCGGTAGGCCGTGCGCAGGCGGTCCACCGACACGTGCGTGTAGATCTGCGTCGTTGCCAGGCTCGAGTGCCCGAGCAGCTCCTGCACCACGCGCAGGTCCGCGCCCCCGTCGAGCAGGTGCGTCGCGGCGCTGTGCCGCAGGCCGTGCGGTCCGAGGTCCGGCGCGTCGGGCACCTGCGCCAGCAGGCGGTGGACGACCTCGCGCACCTGGCGGGGGTCGACCCGCCTGCCGCGTCGACCGAGCAGCAGGGCCGGTCCGCTCGCCGGCGTGACGAGCTGCGGTCGTCCGCGCGTCAGCCAGGTGTCGAGGGCCCGCTGCGCCGGCACGCCGTAGGGCACCGTCCGCTCCTTGTCGCCCTTGCCAAGCACCCGCAGCGTCCTGGTGGATGCGTCGACGTCGTCGAGGTCCAGACCGACCAGCTCGCTCACGCGGATGCCGCTGGCATAGAGCAGCTCCACCATGGCGGCGTCCCGCAACGTCAGCGGATCGACCTCGCCCCGAGCCTCGTCGTCGGCGGCGCTCGTGGCCCGTCCGGCGCTCGTGGGCCGTCCTCCGCTCGTCCGGTGGGTCCCGTCGGCCGCGGCCCGGAGGAGCGCGTCCGCCTGAGCGTGGTCGAGGACTCCCGGCAGCGTCCGGGAGCGCCGCGGAGACGCGAGCCTGGCCGCCGGGTCGCGGGGCAGGTGACCGCGTCGGGTGGCCCAGGCATAGAACGAGCGCACCGCCGCGGACCTGCGGGCCACGGTCGCGCGGGCCGCACCCTGGGTGCCCTGCCTGGCCAGCCAGGAGCGCAGGTCCGTCAGCTCGAGGTCGGTCAGGTCCTCGGCGCCCTGCTCGCTCGCGTACGAACGCAGCGCGCGAAGGTCGCCGACATAGGCCCGGACCGTGTACTCGGACCGTCCGCGCTCCACCCGCAGGTGCTGCGCGAACTGCTCGATCAAGTCCTCGGCCACCCGGTCACGGTCCCAAACGCCGAGGTCAGGAGCAAGGACCGCCGGACGGACGCGCCGGGCGCCGGCGCGCCTCGGGGCCGAGGCGGTAGCCGCCGTCACGCGACTCGGCCAGCCCCAGCGTCACGAGCCGGCCCAGGGCGGCCCGCGTCTCGGGCACCGTCAGCGAGGCGGCCAGGGCGATCGACTCCAACCTGGCCAGGTTGCGGACCGGGAGGGCAGACCGGACCTTGGCGTCCGCGTCGCCCAGGAGGTCGAGCTCCTGGACCTGTGCACGACGCTCTGGGGCCAGGTGGGTCCCCATGCGACCGCAGAGCTCGGCCACCTCGGCCGCGTCCGTCACGAGCTCGGCCACGCCGTCGCGCACCGCCTGGTGGCACCCGGCACTGGTCATGCTGGTCACGGGTCCAGGCACCACCGCGACCGGCCGGACGAGCTCGGCTGCGGCCCGCATGGTGCTCAGCGCCCCGCTGCGGTAGCCGGCCTCGACGATCACCGTCCCCTGGCTCAGGGCGGCGATGAGACGGTTGCGCAGCAGGAACCGGGAGCGCGTGGGGGCGCAACCGGGGGCCACCTCGCTCACCACGGCTCCCGTCTCGGCGATGCGGGCGATGAGGCGCTCGTGCGCCGCGGGATAAGGGCGTTCGACGCCCCCGGCGAGCACGGCCACGGTCTCCCCGTCCTCGGCCAGCGCACCCCGGTGAGCCGCCGCGTCGATCCCGAACGCCGCTCCCGACACGACGGCGAACCCGCGCTGCGCCAGACCGGCGCCGAGGTCGGCGGCCACCCGCTGGCCGTACTCCGTCGCCGCTCGGGAGCCCACGACCGAGACGCTGCGCTCCATCGCCTCGGCCAGCCGGGCGGGTCCACGCACCCACAGGCAGTAGGGGCGCTTGGCGGGGTCGAGATCCTCCAGACCGGGAGGCCACTCCTCGTCCGCCGGGACGAGCAGGCGTGCGCCGCAGCGCTGGGCCAGCGCCAGGTCGCGGCCCGGCTCTGCCGCCGCGAGTCGGTCACGCAGGGCGTCGTGCCGCGCGATGCCGTCGCCGGGCAGCAGGTGCAGGGCCGCCACGGGATCGTGCAGCTGGAGCAGCCCCGCCACGCGCGCGTCCGCGGGCTCCGCGATGCGGCTCCACAGGGCGCGAGCCGATCGCTCGTCGCGGGGCAGCTCGTCGGGCCTCATGCCGCGACCTCCGCAGCACCGCGCAGCGTCAGCGCCTGGTCGATGTCGTCCTTCGTCGGGCTCGCGTGCCCCGCCAGATCCGCCAGCGTCCACGCCACCCGGGTCACCCGGTCGTATCCGCGCAGTGTGACCCCGCCCCGGTCCAGCGTGCGGTCGAGCAGCTGCGTGGCTCGGCGGGACGGGCGCAGCGGGCCACGGCGCAACCGGCCGGGGGGCACCTCGCCGTTGAGCGACCAGCGTTCGCCCGCATAGCGTTCCGCCGCGACGGCGCGCGCCTGCGCCACGCGTGCGGCCACCACCGCCGTGGGCTCCGGGTCGGCCTCGACGAGCTCGAGCCGGGAGACCGCCGGCACCGACAGCTGCAGGTCGATGCGGTCGAGCAACGGGCCCGCCAGCCGACCGAGGTAGCCACGACGCTGGTTGACGGTGCAGGTGCAGCCGAGGCCCTTGCCCACGGCCCGGCCGCACGGGCACGGGTTGGCGGCGAGGACCAGCTGGAAGCGGGCGGGGAAGGTCAGCATCCGATCGGTCCGACCGATCGTCACCGTCCCCGACTCGAGCGGCTGGCGCAGGGAGTTGAGGACGTGGGAGGCGAACTCGGGGGCCTCGTCGCCAGATAGAAAGCACACCCCTACGGACGGGTCCATCCTAACGGAGCTACGAACGTCCCGACGCGGCAAGTTTCGCCCAGCCACGTGGGTTCGTATGCGCCCGGTAATGGCGATAGGCGGTCGCGAATGGGGTACTAGGGCACTTTGAACGCCTTACGTCACCTCTCAGCTCTTCGCGGGACGCGAGCGACGGAAGGCGTTCAAAGACACGTCGATCCAGCGGGAGGAAGACATCCTCTCATGCCGCGTCCGAGGTGACTCGTGTCTCGCTCATGCGAGGCCTTCTGCGAGGGAGATGGCGATCAGTTCTTCCATCGCTTGCTGGAGGTCAGTGTTGGTGTAGGTTTGGAGACGGTTCTCGGGGTGGTGAATCATGTTCCGGACCGCGCTGGGTAGCGTCAGAACCTCGTTCTTTGTCGCCGTCGACGCTACCTTCTGGTAGTTCGTCGTCTGCGGGCATCCGCGTCTGGCCAGCCAGTTATCGAAGCTCCTTATCGAGGGCTTCCCTGAGTGCTCCTGTAGTCGTCCGTACAGCCGGACCAAGTTTAGGGTCTCGCGGGTGCGGTCGATCTCCATCAGGGTGGCTTTGTCTTCCCAGCCGTTATCGACAAGGTCGTGGTACTCCCACGAGAGTGGGAGAGGCAGGTTGCTCGCGCGCTCGGCCATGCAGCGCAGCATGATCGCCAGAGGCACGCGTTCACGGATGAAGTCCTCGAGCCCTCCTAGCCGGTTCTCGCCGTTGTTTTCGTCCTTGATGAGGCGGTCCCAATAGCCGTCCTCATCTTCGTTCTGAGGGTCGCTCACCGCGAACCGAGCCACGAGCAACTCGTGAATGTCGTAGCTAAAAGACTCCTGATCAGCCCTAGTGATGTTCGCGAAGTCGATGCTGGCGACCACGTCCAGGTACCGGTCGAACGGTAGACGCAGAGCATAAGTTCGGTTCCAGCGCCTCAGCAGATCATCATAAGCATCGCGAGTCTCTTCCAACGTGTGCCCGAGCAAGTCCATCCGGCGGCGCACCTGGTCCAGCGGCGCCGACAGAGCGAGATGCTCCTCGGTGACGGTGGTGTTGCGGTCGCTCGAGTCCCATGAGGCGGCATACGTGTAGGGCACGACCTTCTCGCTGCCTGGTGGGAACAGCCATGCGTGGCCGGTCCAGTAGTGGTTCTTGCCGTAGTCGATGCTGACCTCATTGAGGCTCAGGGAGATCATCGTGCCCATGAGGCAAGTCTGTCCTGCGGGAGGATGTCGGTGGTGGAGGGCAACCGGGGTGTTGGTGTCCGCGCGCAGTCGAGGTGAGGCCTCGCTGAGCACCCCAGGATATTTGCGCGCGCTCATGCCGCGGGTCGTGTCTCGTCCCGTCGCTGCTTTCAGAGTTGGCTCCGCAGGAATGGAAGGGTTATGAGCAGGTACTCCTGGTGTTGTTTGGTGTGGATCCGGTGTCGCGCATCGATAGTGCGTACTTCAGCCCGGGACAGATGCCGGGCCATGGTCGCGAAAGGACGCGAGCGGATAGCATTGCCGTGGAGGCTGGCCCGCGTGTCCCAAGAGCGGCAGAGCAATCATGCGCCGACCTGGCAACGCCGCGATCGTGGGATCAGGCCTGCGCTTGGGA
>NZ_DCYC01000110.1:27364-38922 GCF_002330965.1 Arsenicicoccus sp. UBA2120 | reverse complement strand
TGGGACCAACCGGGCACCCCAGGTGCTGGTGGTGTGGACGCTCATGAGCGCACTTGCTCCTCAAGGACGTCGCCGAGGCCGAGGTCAACGGTGAACAGCCCGCAGTGGCGGGCCACGGCCTCGGAGGCTGCGACGTCGCCGGCGGCGAACAGGTCGCCGACGAGCTCGGCGTGAGCGACCCGGCGGGATTGGTCCTGACGGTCCTCGTAGGCGGCCAGGACGGCGGGAGCAGGTGCGCTCGGATCGGTCACGGCGCCGCCCGTGATGCGGGAGTACACCTGCGCGACCGTGGCAGCCGCGCTCCTCTCGCCGCGCACCCACCCCAAACGCGCCCGAGGCCACCCGGGCGCTCGTGCTGCAGCTGCGCCGCACGCTGACGGCCGCCGGCCACGACGCCCGGGTCGACAACCATGCGGGCGGTGCACGATGACCTGGCTGGCGGCCCTGGTCCTGGGCATGGTGCAGGGGCTGACCGAGTTCTTGCCCATCTCCTCCACGGCGCACCTGCGGGTCGTGGCAGCCCCCGCCGGGTGGCCCAACCCCGGCGCCGCGTTCACCGTGGTCACCCAGCGCGGCACCGAGTCTGCGGTGCTGCTGTACTTCCGCCGCGACACCGCGAGCATACTGCGCACCTGGACGCGGTCCCGTGGACCCCGGGCCTGCGGGCGGACCCCCAAGGCCCGGCCCGGCTGGCCGTCTCCCCTCGCGGGCGCAGCCCGTTCCCCCGGGGGATGCGGACTGCCGCGGCCCGCGCGACCACCCGGACGACGATCCGGGGTATAGGTGAGCCATGAGCGACTCGCAGCCCTCCACACGGGACGAGACCGAGGCCGAACGGCTCGACCGCAACTTCGCCGATCAGCTCCAGGAGCTACGCATCGCCCAGGCGGGCGTCCAGATCCTCTTCGCGTTCCTGCTCACGATCCCCTTCCAGCAGCGGTTTACGACGCTGACCGACCTCCAGCGGTCGATCTACGTCGTCACCCTGCTCGCCGTCGCCGTCAGCACCCTCGTGTTCATGGCACCCGTCGCGATGCACCGGATGCTCTTCCGGGAGGGGCTCAAGGACTTCGTCGTGCGGCACACCGACACGCTCATCAGGACCGGCCTCTTCTTCCTCGGCGTCGGCATCATCGGAGGCGTCGTCCTGGTCCTCGACGTGCTGCTCTCGCAATCGACCGCGTTCTGGCTCGGTGGCGGCCTGACGGTCCTCGCCTTCACCCTGTGGGTGCTGCTCCCCGCGTCACAACGGCGTCGGCGGCGGCGTGAGGACGCCGAGGCCTGAGGAATGCCGAACGCCCCCGAGCTGGCTCGGGGGCGTTCGGCGCCCTTCGTCGCGACGGACGGCACGGCCTACCTCTACTGGAAGAACGACGGCAACGCCGTCGGCAAGGACACGTGGATCTCGGTGCAGCGCCTCTCGGCCGACGGCCTTCGCCTCGAAGGAGAGCCGAAACGCCTGCTGCGACAGGACCTCCTGTGGGAGGGGCGGCTCGTCGAGGCGGCCTTCGCCCGCGGGCGCGACGCAGCTTCCACCTCTTCTACTCGGCCAACGACTACGGCAGCGACGCGTACGCGGTGGGACACGCCACCGCGTCGTCGCCGACCGGACCGTTCACGAAGGACCCCGAACCGGTCCTGACGAGCACCGACGTCGCGGCCGGTCAGGGGCACTGCGCGATGCTCGAGACCCAAGGACGGCCGGGTGCTCATGGTCTACCACGCGCGGGCGCCCGACTCGGTCGGCTCGGAGGTCCTCGGCCGCACGATGTGGCTCAGCGAGGTCACCTTCGACGGACGCAAGGTCAGCGTCACGCCGCCACGGACGCAACTGCCCACCGGCCTCGGACCGGCCTCTGACCATGCGGCCGGACCGTCACGTCTTGGCCGAGGCGAGCACCTTCCCCGTGTCGGTGCGGACCTCCAGCGCCTGGATTTCGTTGGGCCGCAACGCCGTCGCGCCGGTCACCTTGGAGTAGCCCGTCGCCGTCGCGCGCCACGACGCGGCGGCCGTCGCGTGACCCTTGCCGTCGATGACCCAGAGGACCAGGGCGCCGGTCTTGGGCATGTCCTCGCAGTCGATGTCGAGCTGGGTGCCCCAGCCGCGGGTCACGAGCGCGATGTCGACGCGCACCGAGCTGCCCGGCACCGCGGCCGCGGCCACGTGCGTCGTCGGCGGGGTCGGGGTGGTCGCCTCGGTCAGCTTCGGCCCGAGCCACGCGCCGCCGGCGAAGAACACGGCGGCCGCCGCGGCCGCGAGGCCCGAGAGCCACGTCCGCCGGCGGCGTCGACGGCGGGCGACCTCGCCGAGCAGGCTCGTGACGCGCTCGTCGTCGGGCTCGGTCATGAGCGGGGTCGGCGCGGCGGCGGGGCCGTCGGACAGGTGGGGACCGCCCTCGGGTCCGGCCAGGTCGAGCAGTCGGGGCAGCCCGGACACCTGGCCGAGCTCCGTCTGGCACGGTCCGCACGTGCGCAGGTGCTCGCTGTAGGCGCGGTGGTCCTCGTCGGACAGGCCACCGAGCACGTACGCGCCGAGCAGCACGTGCAGGTCGTCCGATGCGGGGTTCATCGGGTCACTCCCATCTCGTCGAGGATGACGCGCAGGTTGCGCACGGCGTAGTAGGCGCGAGACTTCACGGTGCCCTCCGGCACCCCGACCCGCACGGAGGTCTCGGCGGCGTGAGCCGCTCGTAGTAGAGGCAGCGCTCGATCTCACGATGGTTGGCCTGCAGCCGGCCGAGGGCCTCTTCGACGAGCACCTGGTCCAGCGCCCGGTCGAGGGCGAAGTCCTGCTCGGCGACCTCGACGAGCTGCGCCTGCTGCGGACGGCGGCCGGCGGCGCGGTACTGGTCGACGATGAGGTGGCGGGCGGTGGTGATGAGGTAGGCGCGCAGGTTCTCGGCCTCCGGCGCCTGCTTCCAGACGCGCAGGATGACCTCCTGGACGATGTGTCGTCGACGCGGTTGGCGTCGCTCGTGGCACGCCAAGACGACCCGCCGCAGCATCGGCCCGTGCTCGCGGTAGATCTCCGCGGCCGCGTCGTCGTCGAGCGGCATGCCGCCGCCACCTCCTCACTGGTGCTCCCAGGGTCGGAGACGCCCGCGAGCCGACTCCGGTTCACCGGTCAGCTCCCTGCACCGTCTCACGAGATCACCGAGGACGTATGCCGTCCGCCGCGGTCCCGGCCTAGCGTGGGGCCAGGTGCCCTGCCACCTTCCCGAACCCGGCCCACCATCCAGTCACGGGTGGCCTCTTCCTGTCCCCGGTCCCGGCAGGCACCGGCCGGCCGGGCGACCCGGCGGCGATCGAGACGCCGGTGGCGGCCACCGCCGCGCAGGTGCGCAGCCTCGCGAAGGGGGCGGACGGCATACGCGAGTCTGCGTTCGGGGCTCTGGGTGCTGCGGCGGTTCCGGCCCGCTCCAGTCGGCGCCTCGGGTGTGACGCTCACGTCGTCGAGCTCTCAGCTCGACGACCACGACGACGAGCGCTGCGAGAACGAACCCGGCCAGGGCGAACCAGATGCTGTTGGACGGGCCATCACCGGCGTGCCTCCAGGAGTTGCTGCAGCTGCTTGATCTCGGCGGTCTGTGCCGTGTCGATCGCGCGGGCGAGCGTCAGGACCTCGGGCTCTGTCGCCAACCGGAGAGCGGCCTGTGCCATCTGCACGCCGCCTCTGTGGTGGGCGATCATCATGGTGAGGAACTGGCGTTCGGCCTCCACGCCCGTGGCCTGCTGCAGGGATTGCAGCTGCGCCGGTGTGGCCATGCCCATGGCTCCCGCAGCTGTCTCGTTCGGGGTGCTCGAGCTGGCGCTGTCGCGCATCCCCGGCATTCCGGCATGGGTGGCGGACGGTTCCGGCGTGCTCGTCGTGCCGCTAGGACGATCGCTGCCGCTGGTCGGGTCTTGCGAGGGGCCGTCCTCTGGCTGGTGGTGCTCAGCGGTCATCCACGCCATGGGGCGGTCCGGGGAGGTCGCCGGCAGCCCCCAGTGGGCCAGCCAGCCGTACATCTGCCCGGCCTGCTGGGACTGGCTCGTGGCGATGTCGTACGCGACCGCGCGCAGGGTCGGATCGGCGGTCTTGTCGCGGATGATGAGAGCCATCTGCACGGCCTGGTTGTGGTGGGCCTGCATGTCACGGGCGAAGCCGACATCGGCGCCGCCCTCCCGGGGGGCGTCGCCGGCGCGACCGAGCTGGTAGCCGGCGAACCCGGCCAAGGCTACGAACACGGTCACGAGCACGGCCCCCACGAGCGCGACCCGTCCCGTCAGGACGCGCAGGGTCGGCGCGCGAGAGCCGCTCGCATCCTCGGGAGTCCCGGTCGAGAGATAACCGGTGTCGGCGTCCTTGGTCACCGTCACATCCCCTGCGGGACGGGAGCGCCGGTTCCGTCGGTCCCGCCGGTGCATGTTGCGCCCGGCTCCGGGGTCTGGGGCCCTTGGCGGTAGACCTTGACGAACTCGGCCAGGCGCGGGTCGGCGGCGCTGTCGAGGGTCAGCTGCTTGCCCCACGCCGAGGCGACGACGGGAGCGGTCAGGCCCTTGTACGGCGACAGGACGATGTAGGTGTCGGGCAGCGCCGCTGTCAGCTTCTTGACCTGGTCGGCCGGCAGGCCCTCGCGGTAGGTCACCCAGACCGCGCCGTGCTCCATGGAGTGCACGGCGTTCTCATTGGGCACCGGCTTGGTGTACGTGCCGCAGTTGAGCCACACGGGGGCATGCTCGCCACCGGCCGGCGGGGTCTGCGCGTAGGCGACGGGAGTGCTGACGTGGCCCTGGCTGACGGTGTAGGAGCGGACCGCGTCGAGCGTCGGACGGTCGGCGCGCTCCTTGAGCACGACGATGCCGACGGCGGCCACCATGGCGACGATGACCGTGGCGACACCACCCCAGAGCAGGACCGAGCGGCGTCGTTCCTGAGCTTTCTGCGCGGCGGCCATCGTGGCGGCTCGGTGGCGGCGCTCCTCGCGGTCAGCGCCGCGGTTGTGCGGGGTAGCAGGCATGGGACCTCCAGGCAGGGGCCCGCGCGGCACCGTCGCGGCACCGGCAGGGCGGTCGTGTGAGTTGTCGTGCTGGCGCGTGCACCCGGTTCGGACGGGCGGTCCACAACGCATTGCGCGTACCGTAACATCTGAGCATGCGTTCAGATGAAGCGGTCCTCGTGATCGATGCCTGCACCGACCACTGCGTCCACCCGGAGACGGTGCGCCACGTCCGGGCCCGCGCCCTGCCCGAGAACGACCTGGTCCAGGTGTCGGCCGTGTTCAAGCTGCTCGGGGACCCGACCCGGGCCAAGCTGCTCTACGCCCTGCTGGAGGCCGGCGAGCTGTGCGTGTGTGACCTCGCCGCAGCCACCGTTGTCGCAGAGACGACGGTGTCGCAGTCGCTGCGCCTGCTGCGCGCGTCGCAGGTCGTCACCGCCCGCCGTGACGGACGCCTCATGTACTACCGCCTCGCGGACGCGCACGTGCGGATGCTCTTGGACCTGACGCGTGAGCACATGACCCACGAGCACACCGCGACCCAGCCTGCTCCGGTCGAGCACGTGGAGCCCACCACCGCTCAGTCGGTGACCTCTCGCGTCTCTACGCGGCGCGCCGCTTCCACGCGAACGGGAGCAAGCGCATGAGCCACGGACACGGGCATGGACACGGCGGGGGCGGCTCTGCCGCCGGCGCCCACCGCTGGCGCCTGCAGCTGGCCTTCGGGCTGGTCGCATCGTTCTTCGTCGTCGAGCTGGTCGTCGGGCTGACCTCCCAGTCGCTGGCCCTGATCAGCGACGCCGGCCACATGGCGGCCGACGTCGTCGCGCTGGGGGCGGCGCTGGTCGCGACCCGCATCGCCACCCGCGCAGACACCACCGGGCGACGCACGTTCGGCTCCTACCGGGCCGAGGTCTTCGCCTCGGGCCTGGCCGTGCTGCTCATGCTGGGTGTGGCCGTCTACATCTGCATCGAGGCCCTCGGACGCATCGGCGCCGAGCCCGAGGTCGCCTCCGGCCCGATGCTGGTCGTCGGAGCCCTCGGTCTGCTCATCAACCTCATCAGCATCGTGCTGCTGCGCGCCGGCGCCAGCGAGAGCCTCAACGTCAAGGGCGCCTACCTCGAGGTCCTGGCCGACACCCTCGGATCTGTTGGGGTCATCGCCGCCGCCATCCTCGTGGGCACCACCGGGCAGACGTGGTGGGACACCGTCGTGGCCCTGGCGATCGCCCTATTCGTGGCCGTCCGCGCCGTGATGCTCGGCCGCGAGGTGCTGGCCGTCCTCGGGCAGCACGCGCCGGCGGGCATGCACCCCGACGAGGCGGAGCAGGCCCTGTCGGAGATCTCCGGTGTGGTCGAGGTCCACGACCTGCACGTGTGGACGCTCACCTCCGGGATGAACGTCGCCACCGCCCACCTCGTCATGGCAGACCCGCACGCCGGCGCCCCCTCGGCGAACTCCGCCACGATCCTCACCCAGGCCGCAGCGGTCATGCGTGAGCGCTTCGGCATCGAGCACGCCACCTTGCAGGTCGAGCCCGCGGGCTCCAGCGCCTGCGCCCAGACCTCATGGTGAGCGACACCGTCCCGCTGACTCGACGCCGCGCGCTGCAGCTGGCCTCCAGCCTGGTGGCCGTCGGGGGCGCCGCGTTGCTGGCGGGCTGCGGCGCCCGGCACGACGCTGGAAGGGCGGCCCTGGTCCAACGCAGACCTGCACGGGACGGTGCTCGTCGTGAACGTGTGGGGGTCGTGGTGCCCGCCCTGCATCAGCGAGTCGGCCGATCTGCAGAAGGCTTGGGAATCCGTTCAGCGACGACGCCTTCCCGTCCGGTTCCTCGGGCTGGACAAGATGGAGACCCCGGCCACCGGACTGTCCTTCCAGCGCCAGCACCGCATCACCTACCCGTCCTTGGCCTACGACGGCGGCGTCCCGATCCTGGCCCTGCAGGGCAAGGCGGTTGCCACCCCGACGACACTCGTCCTGGACAGGTCCGCCCGCATCGCCGCCCGCGTGTCCGGGCCGGTGACCGCCAGCGTCCTGACCGGACTCATCGACGACGTTCTGGCCAAGGGCTGAGACTATGCACGCTCACCGTCGCAGACTTCGGTCGCGTTGCGGGGCTATCGCTGTTGCCGTCGCGCTGCCGCTGCTTGCTCTGGGTCCGGGGGCTGCGAAGGCCGACGAGCCGGCTCGTGCAGCATCTCAGACGCAGCTCGACAGAATGGTCCCCGCGGCGGCCGCGGCTCCTTCGCAAGTCCCCACACCGACGCCTAGCTGGACCATCCCAGGCCCCATCGACGAAGACCCGGCCCACACCGTCCCGCCACCCACTGAGCCCGGGAACCACTCCTGGGCCTGGGCCGGTATCGCGGCCCTGTTGCTGGGGATCATGCTCACGCTCTGGCTGCGTGACCGGTCCCGGGGAAAGGGCACCGGATGAGCGCCGTGACCCAGGCCCTGACCCTGGTCGCGTTCCCGGTGGCGGCAGCCGCTGCGGGCACGGCGATCTCCATCCTGAGGCCGCCCAGGCCTCGGCTGGTCAGCGCCATCCAGCACTTCGCCGCGGGCGTCGTGGTCGCCGCCCTGGCAGGTGAGGTCCTCCCTAGCCTGCGCGAGGAGGGCAACCTGCCCTACGCCGTCCTCGGGTTCACCGCCGGCGTCGCCGTCATGCTTGCGATGGCCGCCTACTCCCGCCGTCAGGAGGCCGCGGCCGCCCGAGAGCCGACGCCCACAACGGGGTCGGACTCGGCAGCAGCCTCAACCGTGAGCTCGCCACACGGACGCGGACTGGCTACCTCCGTCACCCGACAGGTCGCGCGCCGAGCGGCGGTCGCCCTGCCCCTTGGCCTGCTCGTCGCCGTCGGGATGGATCTCGTCATCGACGGACTCCTCGTCGGTCTCGGGGCAGTCCTCGGTGCGGCACAGGGCATCATCCTCACCATCGCGCTGACTCTCGAGATCCTGTTCCTGTCGCTGTCGCTCGGCAGCGAGCTCACCGAGGCCGGCCTGAACCGGGCCCAGTCCGCCGCGACCGTCGTCGGGCTGGGCCTGCTGACCGCCGTCGGTGCGGTCGGCGGAGCCGCGCTCCTCGCCGGTGCGGGACCAGCCGCCCTCGCCGCCGTTCTCGCCTTCGGCGCTGCCGCCCTGCTCTACCTGGCCGTGGAAGAGCTGCTCGTCGAGGCGCACGAGCAGACCGAGACCACGGCCCTGGCGGCGATGTTCTTCCTCGGCTTCCTCGCCGTCTACGTCCTCGGGGAGCTCACCGGGTAGGGCTACCCGCCCCAGCGCGCCATCACGCGCGGGTCGCCAAAGGCGTACCTGCCTCGCAATCCGGCTTCAGCCTGCAGCCCCCAGCCCCCAGCCCGATGAGCAGGTGGGGTTTGCCGGGACCGCGACCGTAGTCCGCAGGCTCCCTTCTAGCCGCTATCATCGGGACATGACAATGACGACGATGGATGTGCCGGCTGCCGCCGACCTGATGCGCGGAGCGGCGCTGTTTCACGGACTGGGAGAGCGGACCCGGCTCGCGATCGTGGCGCAGCTGGCCGCCGGCGAGCGGCGGGTCGTCGACCTGACCACCGTCCTCGGGCTTGCCCAGGGCACCGTCTCGGGGCACCTGGCGTGCCTGCGTGACTGCGGGCTCATCGTCGGGCGCCCCGAGGGCCGGCAGATGTTCTACTCCTTGGCCCACCCTGAACTGATGGATCTGCTCGCCAGCGCCGAGCGTCTGCTCGCGCTGACCGGTGAGGCGGTGGCGCTGTGCCCGAACTACGGCTGCAGCGACGATCTGCCGTCCGCGGCCTCCACCGGGGTCCGGGCACGCGCAGCAGAGGAGGGGGCCACGAATGAGTGACGCATGTGGCTGCGGCGGCGATGAGCCGGTGAGCGCACCCGAGGGCGGCGAAGAGGCGCCGCAGCGGCTGGTCGAGGTCGACGAGCTGCGTGCGGGCGCGGTTGCCGGGGTGCTGCTGGTGGCGGGCTATGTCACCAGGTGGCGGGGCGGCCCGGACGTGCTCGAGCAGGTGCTGTTGTGGGCGGCGCTGCTCGCGGGCGCGTCCACCTTCGTGCCCGGCACGGTGAAACGGCTGGTCAAGGGCAAGATCGGTGTCGGCACGCTGATGACGATCGCCGCGGTCGGCGCGGTGCTGCTCGGCGAGGTGGGCGAGGCCGCGATGCTCGCGTTCCTCTACTCGATCAGTGAAGGGCTCGAGGAGTACTCACTGGCCCGGACCCGTCGCGGGCTGCGTGCCCTGCTGTCGCTGGTTCCCGAGCAGGCGACGATCCTTCGTGACGGAGCCCAGGTCGTCGTGGCCCCGGCCGAGCTGCGGGTCGGGGACCTGATGCTGGTTCGTTCCGGGGAGCGGGTCGCCACCGACGGCGTGATCCGCACCGGCCGAACCGCCCTGGACGTCTCGGCCATCACCGGCGAGTCCGTGCCCGTCGAGGCCGGCCCCGGCAGCGAGGTGTTCGCCGGGTCGATCAACGGCACCGGCGTCCTCGAGGTGCAGGTCACCACGACCGCCGCCGACAACTCCTTGGCCCGGATCGTACGGATCGTCGAGGCCGAGCAGTCCCGCAAGGGCGCCAGCCAGCGCCTGGCCGACCGAATCGCCAAGCCCCTCGTGCCGGGAGTTCTCATTGCCGCCACCCTCATCGCCCTTGTGGGCAGCGTGCTCGGTGAGCCGGCAACATGGATCGAACGAGCCCTCGTCGTACTGGTGGCGGCCTCGCCCTGCGCGCTGGCCATCTCCGTACCCGTCACCGTGGTCGCCGCGGTGGGTGCGGCCAGCCGCCTCGGGGTCCTCGTCAAGGGCGGCGCCGCCTTGGAGGCCCTCGGCGCGGTTCGCGGGATCGCGCTGGACAAGACCGGCACCCTGACCGCGAACCGGCCCCGTGTCGTCGAGGTCACCACTGTCGATGGCGTCAGCCGGGCAGAGGTGCTGGCGGTGGCCGCCGCGCTCGAGGCCCGCAGCGAACACCCCCTGGCCCGGGCCATCCTCGCGGCCGTCGACACGGTGACCGACGCCCAGGACGTCGAGACCGTCACCGGAGCCGGCCTGACCGGCACCATCGACGGACGCCAGGCTCGGCTGGGCCGACCCGGCTGGCTACCGAACGGGCCCCTGGCGGCCGACATCCAGCGGATGCAGCGCGGCGGCGCCACCGCGGTGCTCGTCGAGCTCGACGGGGCCGTGATCGGCGCCATCGCCGTGCGTGACGAGCTGCGTCCCGAGGCCGCCGAGGTCATCGCGGACCTGCGCGGATCCGGGTACACGGTGACGATGCTGACCGGTGACAACCGTGCCACCGCGACCGCGCTGGCCACCGAGGCCGGGATCACCGACGTGCACGCCGACCTCCTGCCGGAGCACAAGGCCGCGATCATCACTCGCCTTCGCGAGCAGCGTCCGACGGCGATGGTCGGCGACGGCGTCAACGACGCGCCGGCCCTGGCGACCGCTGATCTCGGGATAGCGATGGGTGCGATGGGCACCGACGTCGCGATCGAGACGGCCGACGTCGCGCTCATGGGTGAGGACCTGCGGCACCTGCCGCAGGCGCTCGAGCACGCCCGTCACGCCCGCCGGATCATGCTGCAGAACGTCGGCCTGTCCCTGGCGATCATCACGGCGCTGATGCCGCTGGCCCTGTTCGGGATCCTGGGGCTCGCGGCCGTCGTGCTCGTCCACGAGGTCGCCGAGGTCGTCATCATCGCCAACGGGGTCCGCGCCGGTCGTGCCCCGGCCCTGCCGGCCAGCCGCGTGTCCGGCTTGGCTGGGTCGCCCAGCCTCTCGGACGCTCGATGAGCACGCTGCCGCCCAGCCGCCAGGGGGCTCCGGCGGCCGGGCGACGGGCCACCGTGTTCGCCGCCGCGGCCGTGGTGGCGATGGTTGATCTCGGTGTCAAGGTGTGGGCACAGGCCGTGGTGCCACCCACCGGGATCGAGGCGGGCCCGGTGGACCTGCGCCTGGGATACAACCCGGGGGTGGCGTTCTCGTTCGCCGCGGAGGCGCCGCCGGGGGTGGTCCTCGCCGTGACTGCGGTCGTGACCGCGGGGGTGGCCGCCCTCGTGTACCGGGCTGCGCCGAGCGGGTCCCGGCTGCAGCTGCCCGCGTTCGCCGCGGTTCTGGGTGGCGCGGTCGCGAACCTCACCGACCGCGCCGGTGACGGGGTGGTGACCGACTACCTGCACTCCGGCTGGTGGCCCACGTTCAACCTTGCGGACGCGGCCATCGTGGCCGGCGTGATCCTGCTGGTCCTCAGCAACGTGGTCCGCAACGGCCCGGACCGGGCCGACGCGCCCGCCGGTGCACGAGGAGCGCGCAGGTGAGCTCCCGCTCGCCAGCAGGCGCGACAGCACGCCCGGTCACGATGCGGATCGCGGCCGGTCTGGCGCTGCCGTTGACGGCTGCCCTCCCAGGGGTGTGGTTGCGCGTCAGCGGCACGTCTGTTCCCCCGGCAGCCGCGGCCGCCGGGTATGCGGCCGCGGTGATCGGCGCCGCCTTTCTACTGACGTGGGGCACCGAGCTCGCGGAGATCGACCTGGGCGAGGGGCTGGCGCTGGCGTTGCTGGCGCT
>NZ_DCYC01000110.1:26808-27295 GCF_002330965.1 Arsenicicoccus sp. UBA2120 | reverse complement strand
GCGCTGGCGTTGCTGGCGCTCATCGCGGTCCTACCCGAGTACGCAGTCGACGTCGTCTTCGCCTGGCTGGCCGGCCAGGACCCGGCCACCTATGCGCCACTTGCGCTGGCGAACATGACGGGGGCGAACCGGCTGCTCATCGGTGTCGGCTGGTCCGTGGTGGCATTGGTGGCGATCACGGCGGCCCGCCGTGCCCGCCGCTCCGGCCAGCCCGTGCCGGGCGCGCGCCAACCGGAGGTCGGCGGCACCACCGAAGCCCACGGGTCAGGTTCCGAGGCTGGAATGGGCCCTGACGGTGAGGGCGGGGAGGCGCGTAGTGCGGTGCGGCTGCAGCGCACTCAGGTGGTCGAGCTCGCCTATCTCGCCGTCGCCACCGCTTACGCGTTGACGCTGCCGCTGCGCTCGAGCCTCACGATCATCGACACGGTCATCCTGTTCGCCATCTTCGGCGCGTACCTGTGGCGGGGCAGGGCCCCCCAGCCCCCCC
>NZ_DCYC01000110.1:0-26696 GCF_002330965.1 Arsenicicoccus sp. UBA2120 | reverse complement strand
CAGCGCGATCCCGAGCGCCAACGCGAAGCGGAGCAGGACCCGGGTCCCGCCACAGACGACAGCGACGATGAGGCCGATGAGGCCGATGAGTTGTTCGGTCCCGCCGCGGCGGTCGCGCAGCTGCCCACACGGGTCCGCCGCATCATCACCGTCGGTATGCTCGCGGCCGCAGCGCTCATCATTCTCGCGGTCGCCGAACCGTTCGCCGAGAGCCTGGTCGCCACCGGCGAACAGCTGCACGTCAGCCAGTTCCTGCTCGTGCAGTGGGTCGCGCCGCTGGCCTCGGAGACGCCGGAGTTCATCGCGGTCCTGCTGCTGGCGCTCAAGCTGCAGTCGTCGGCCGCCCTCGGGGCGTTGATCTCCTCGAAGATCAACCAGTGGACGCTGCTGGTCGGGATTCTGCCGCTGGTGTTCGCGCTCTCGGCAGGCTCACTGACCGGGCTCCCCATCGACCCGGTGCAACGAGAAGAGCTGCTCCTGACCGCCGCGCAGTCGGTGTTCGCGGTCGCGCTGGTGGTCACCGGCACACTCACCCGGGCCGGAGCCTGGTCGTTGCTGGGATTGTTCACCGCCCAGTTCGTGGCCGCGTGGACGGCGCCGGCCGACTGGGCCGGCACCGTGCGGCTGACCATCGCCGGGGTGTACCTCGCGCTGGGTGCCGCCCTGCTGGCGGCACGCCGCCACCATCTGACGCGGGTCATGCGCACCGGTCTGTGGCCCGCTCGCGCGCGGGTCGGGCACTCGTCCGCGCCGCCCGATGGCTCGACCGGCGCGGGCGGCCACAGGTGAGCTGGGGGATCGCGCTCGTGCTGGGTTTCGTGCAGGGACTGACCGAGTTCCTGCCGATCTCCTCCTCGGCGCACATGCGCGTGGTGGCGGCGTTGGCCGGCTGGCCCGACCCGGGCGCCGCGTTCACCGCTGTCACGCAGCTCGGGACCGAGTCAGCGGTGCTGCTCTACTTCCGCCGCGACATCACCGCCATCGTGACGGCGTGGACCCGGTCCGTGCGCGGCAGGGTGCCGCGGTCGGACCCCCACGCTCGCCTGGGGTGGTACGTCATCATCGGCACCGTCCCGATCGGCATCCTCGGGCTGGCCTTCCAGGACACGATCGAGACGGCGCTACGCGACCTGCGCCTGGTCGCGGCCACCCTGATCGTCTTCGGGCTTGTCCTCGGCCTCGCCGACCGGGTCGCGGCCAACCGCCGACCACTGGAGGCGCTCACCACCCGGCAGGCCCTCGCCCTCGGCACGGCGCAGGCACTGGCGCTCATCCCAGGGGTCTCCCGCTCCGGAGGCACGATCAGCGCCGGCCTGCTGCTCGGTTACACCCGAACCGCCGCGGCCCGGTACGCGTTCCTGCTGGCCGTTCCCGCAGTGCTCGCCTCCGGCGGGCTGGAGCTGACGAAACTGGGCGAGGGCCCTGCACCGGAGTGGGGACCCACCGCCCTCGCAACGGTGGTGGCCTTCGGCACCGGCTACCTCGTCATCGCCTGGTTCCTGCGCTACATCAGCACCCACCGGTTCACGCCGTTCGTCTGGTACCGGGTCGGGCTCGGCGTCCTGTTGCTGGGGCTCCTCGGCGCCGGACTCATCACGCCCTGAAGGCCCGAAGCCTGACAAACCCGACGCCGCCCGCGGCCTAGCTGCGCCCAGTGCTGCGCGCAGTGCTGCGGGCAGCCAGACCGGTGCGGCCCCGCGCAATGCTCCTGCGTACCAGTCCCGGACCGCGACCGGCCAGCAACGCCGCGCAGCCCGGCTCGGCCCGCGCGAACGACAGCAACATGCCCAAGGCCAGCAACGTGGTGACCATCGAGGACCCGCCGGCGGACAGCAACGGCAGCGGCACGCCGACCACCGGGACCAACCCGATGACCGAGCCGATGTTGATGACGGCCTGGCCCATCAGCCACGCCATCACCCCGGCGGTGGCGATACGCACGAACGGGTCACGAGCCCTGACCACCAGCCGGTAGCAGCACCATGCGAGCAGCCCGAACAGGACCAGCACGACCAGGGTCCCGGGGAGTCCGAGCTCCTCGCCGATGATGGCGAAGATGAAGTCGTTCTGCGCCTCAGACAGCCACGCCCACTTCTCCTTCGAGGCACCCAGGCCGACGCCCCACCACCCCCCGTCCGCCAACGCATACAGCCCATGCACCGACTGTCCGCACGCGCCGTTCGGGTCGGCACGGCAGGCAGCATCGAGAAAGTTGCTGATTCTTCCCACGCGGTTACCGCTGCCGCCAACCAACAACAGAACACCTGCAGCCACCGCAAGACCACCGACGAGGAACACCCGAAGTGGCGCCCCCGCGACCGACAGCACCGCGGCGATCAGGATGCTCATCACCATGGCTGTGCCCAGATCATGACCGGCGAGCACGAGCGCCAGAACCATCCCCGAGATCGGCACCACATACGGGAGCAGGACGTGCCGCCAGTCCCCGACGCGGCTGCCCTTGTTCGCAAGAATGGTGGCCCCCGTCAGCACCAAGGCGATCTTCGCGAACTCGGACGGCTGAACCGTGACCGGGCCCAACGCCAGCCAGTTCTGGTTGCCGTTGACGTTCACCCCCAACCCGGGAACGAAGACGGCGGCCTGCAGGACCAGCGCGCCCAGCAGCACCGGCCCGGCCAGCCGCCGCCACCCACGCAGGGACACCCGGGCGGCCGCAACGGCCACAACGGCGCCGACAGCGGCGAAGATCAGCTGCCGGACGAAGATGGCGTACGAGGCCTGACCCTGCAGCAGCGCCTCCACACTCGAGGCCGAGTAGACCATGACCAGCCCCAAGACCACGAGCGTCACGGTGACACCCACCAGGAGGTAGTACGTCGTCAGCGGCGACTCCAACCGGCTGATGTGGACAACCGGGCGGCCCTCGAGAACATCCACACCCCCGGGGCCTGCCCCCGGCGGCCGGGACGCCGGAGTGGGCCCTCGCCCGGCCGGACTCACGCCGTCACCGGACCGAGACATCGGCTCGTCAGTGAACCCGCCACCCGCGCTACCGACACCGCGGCGGCCACATCCCGCGCTTGGGTCTGGTCTGGGCAGGCAGCCCCTCGGCCCCGCGAAAAACAACACATGAGTTGCAGTGTCTCCCGGGCCAGGAGATTTACAGCGGACCCACCTCTAGAGATCGTCCCCCGTGTCGTGTGAAGACGTTCCTCAAGGGCGCCGAGCAGCGCGATAGACGATCTCGGGCAGTCGTCGTGTCAGCCCGCGGGTCGCGCCTTGCCACCCATCACCCGACTCGAGTCCTGACAACCTCTCGGCTCGCGACGGCTAGGCCACTACTCGTTCACGAGGACGGGTACGCCGACGGCCGCTGCCTTGGCGCGGCCCTGCAGCTCCTTGGGGACGATGATCCTGACCTTCTCGAGCTCGGTGGGCGGGCCTGCGTGCTGGTGCGCTGGGGCGCTCTCGTCGTTGTGGTAGTCGAAACGGCCGGTACCGATGAGGGCGCCGTTGGCGTCGTAGAAGCCGGCCAGCGCCCCGAACTCGAGCACGTTACTCACGTCGCTGATGATGGTGGCGGACGCGGTGACGGACCTGCCGTCAAAGCGAAGACCCGTCATGGTGAAGCGGTCGTCGAAGGGGCCGGCCGCTTGGACCGCGCTGCCTGGACGGGGACGCAGCGTGGACAGCGACGGCAGGCCGGGCTCCCCCGTGGCCGGGATGTTTCCGGGCAGTGACACGCGGGCGGCTGCAGGCCCCTGAACCGAGGCCGGGCGGGCGGGCGGGCCCGTCACAGCGCGTGTGACGGCCCCGGCCGCCGCGAAGACGGTGACGGCGAGAGCGGCGGCGAGGACGGCCGCGGTGAGGGCCGAGCGCTTCATGGTGGGGTGTCCTTGGGATGAGCGTGGGCCGATGGCCAAGGTGTGCTGAGAGCCGCGCTGCCAGGGTCGTGACGAGCCGTGGTGGGCCACGCGGCATGCGACCGCGGGGCCCACCACGACTCAGCTGGGCACGTCTTCGCGTCCGCGACGCGCCTCGTAGGTGTCACTTGAGGCGCAGGGCGCCGGTGACGACGTCGAAGAGGTCGGTGTTGTCGATCTCGCCACCGAGCTGCTGCGACCCGGGACCGTAGGCAAAGACCGGCACGTCGGCGCCGGTGTGGTTGCCGGACAGGTAGGTGAGCCACAGGCTCGCCTCTAAGGAGCCGTCCTTGACGTCCGCCGGGTCATCCTTGGTGCGGAAGGTCGCGGGCGCGAAGTTCTTGGGGTCCCCGGCACCGGCGCCGTTGATGATGCCGGTGGAGCGGGTGCCGTCCTTCACGTTGCCGGACGCGCGGAGGGTCGCGGAGTTGTTGGCGGTGTTGCCGCTGTCGACGTTGGTCGGGGGCGCGGCGGCCTCGGCGTTGGTGAAGGTGCCCTTCTCGATGATGTTGAAGCCGGCGCACTCGTGGTCGGCCGTCACGATGACGAGGGTGTGGCCGTCGCGCTTGGCGAAGTCCATGGCGACCTTCACGGCGTCGTCGAAGGCCTTGGTCTCCTCGAGCGTCTGGGCGGCGTCGTTGGCGTGGGACCGCTTGTCGATGAGGGCGCCCTCGACCTGGAGGTAGAAGCCGTTGCCGGACTTTGCCTTGGCGTCGAGCAGGTCGATGGCCTTGGAGGTCATCTCGCGCAGCGAGGGCTCGGCGTCCTGCGGGGCGCTCGGGTTCTCGCGCTTGAACTTCTCGATGGTCAGGTTGCCCTTGTTGAACAGGCCGAAGACCTTGCTGCCGCTGGCGCCCTGAAGGTCTGAGCGGGTCGCGACGGTCTGGCTGGCTGGCGAGCCGAGCACGGAGTAGCCCTGTGCCTTGAGCGCGTTCTCATCGGAGGTGTCGAAGCGCGAGAGCCCGCCGCCGAGGATGACGTCGGCGGTGCCGTTGCGGGCGATCTGGTCAGCGATCGGTGTCACGCGGATGTCGCTCGTGGGAAGCGGCTGGCCGGTGATCGCGAGGTCCTGGCACGAGCTGGCGCTGTAGTTCGGGCCCTGGCAGCCGCGCGCGAGGGCATGGCTGGCCTGGCCGGCCGGGGTGGCGTCGGTGATCTCGGCGGTCGAGACGTTGCCGGTGGCGTAGCCCGCAGACTTCGCGAGCTCCATGGCCGTCGGGACGACCTTGCCCTTGGCGTCGACGCCCAGAGCAGCGTTGTACGTCTTGACCCCGGAGGCCCAGGCGGTCGCCGCCGACGCCGAGTCGGTGACGTAGTTGGGGTGGAAGTCGGCCTTGCCCGGCTGACCGGAGTTCTTCTCGACCGAGTAGGTCGCGTTCTGCCCGACGACCGGCAACTGCTCCATGTTGAGCTTGCCGTTGGCGCCGTAGTAGCGCAGTCGCGCGGCATCCACGTGGGTGCGGCCCATGCCGTCACCCAGCAGGTAGACCACGTTCTTGACCCGACCGTCGTCGGCCCCCTGTGCCCCTGCCGCGGGGGCGGCCATGGCACCCGCGGTTCCTGCGACCGCGGCGAGGGCCGCAAGGGCCGCGCTGGTCACCTTCATCCTGGTTCGCATCTGAGCATTCCTCACTCACGTTTCGATGGGCGCCGCAGCCGGCGCCCAGCCGGACGCTAGGGCCGCGAGGGTCGGCTGCGGCCGACGGTCACGTGACCAGACGATGAACGCTCGCCGACGAGCGGCCTGCCGCGCCGGGACCGCGCACGAAGTACTGGTCACAACGCCCGGTCATCAGCGTGAGGTGTTTAGCGTCAAGGGCTGGGCGGGTGCCATGTCTCGTCGTTGGTCTGCATAGCTAATCGAGGTCGTGCTCGGCAGAGTGTGATCGGTGGGTCGACGACGGGCCGGGGCGCCGCGCGAGGGCGGGCCGTTTGCGGGCCTGCATGACTGGCCGGTGCTTGGACCCCTGCTGTGACGTTGGACCGGCACCATGGCACGACCTGGACGAAGGCGCCGGGCGCGCCGCTGCTCACCATGCTCGCCTGGGCCGACAAGGCCACCGCAGCCGGGATCACCATCGACGGCACGGTCGCCGTCAGCACCGACGCGGGCCGGACCTGGAAGGCCGGCGCGGCACGACCAGACACTCCCGCCCAAGCGATCAGCGCGAGCCGCATCACCAACGGCAAGCTCGAAGTGCTCCTGGCCACCCAAGACACTGTCAACGCCATTATCGACGGCGGGGCCACGCTCGGAGCCGCCAACTGAGGAAAGCCCACCATCGGCACCCAGCGTCAAGGAACGCGGGCCGACGCAGGTGAGCCGCGCGCGACCCCAGCGGTGGGGTTGGCCGGGCGACCATCCCCCGCCCCCTCCGGGGCAATGGAATGAAGGCGCGGCCAGGAGCCGGTGGGTGCACCCCGCAGGGGCCGGAGCGAAGCGGAGGACGTCGGGCAGCCCCGGAAGCCGAAGAGTTTGGGGAGGAGATAAGCGACGAAGGAGCGCCGACCCAAAGTCTTCGGTTGGAGGGGCCGAGGCGGAGCCGAGCCGACGTTGCGCACGCCAGCGGGGCCGCGACCATGAAATGCCCCGGAGGTGGAGGGGAAAAGACAGCGGCGCCCGGAGCGAAGCGGAGGGTGTCCGTCAGCCGGCTGAGCAGGCCTGCTTGTGGCCTATTGGGCCCGTTGTTCGTCGCTGGGTCCGCCGGGGTCGGCCTGTCGGTGATGGGTGGCTAGTCGCGACCCGGAGGGGAGGTACCAGACGTGGCGGTGAGGCGCCTCTGGCGTTGATGGCCTCGGTTGTGTTTGGTGCGGTCGTGCAGGCCTGCACCTGGCCGGCCGCTGGCCAGGGTGTCGTCCAACGTCGTCGGCAGCCGCCTTGGGGCTCTCCGCGGTTCGTCGCCTTGTCGTGTCGGTGCCTAGTGGGACAATCCCGACATGCGTTCCTTACCCGCCTTCATCCGCGCGACCGATTCTTGGTCGCGCTACGGGTGCTTGGTCGGGTCTGAGGCCAGACGATGACACCTCCTCCCCCGGCGACGCCCGGTCAGCGATCGGTCGTCGAGACTCATTACGAGCGCGTCGGCCAACAGCCGGTGGCCTTCATTGACGAGACCTACTCCGCTCAGCAGGGGCAGCTGAACTTTTACGTCATGGGCGCGGTCGTCGTCTCGGCCAAGGACCGCGACGGGTTGCGTAGTGACCTCGACGAGCGCGTGGAGAGTGGGTACTGGCACACCACCGATGTCCTGCGCTCTGACGAGGGCCAGGATCAAGCGCTCGATCTGCTCCAGTGCCTGGACGAGGTCCACGAAGCGTGCGTCATCATCCACCGGACCGACGTGGATCCGGATGACACAGACGGCGAGGAGGCCAGGCAAGAGTGCCTCGGCCTCCTGCTGGAGTCCCTGTTCCATGCAACCGGGGGGACTCACGACCCGGTCGGCCTCATGATCATGGAGGAGCGCCGAACCGCCCGGCAGAACAACAACGATCGCCGGACCCGCGCGCAGTTGATCCAGGACAAGCGCATCGACCCGACTGCGCAGCTCCTGCACGTCTCTCCCGGCACCGACCACTTGCTGTGGCTGCCTGACCTGGTCTGCTCGGCCTATCGTCAGCGGCTGTTGGGCCGTGGGACCGCACTCTTCGACGAGGTCGAGCGGCTCGCAACGGTGACCACCTTCGCCGGAGATACAGCAAACCCCCGGCTGCCGTAGCTACACCGGGGGCCAACCTGACTCACACGCATCGCGGGGAGCCGAAGCCTTTGCTGAGAGACACATTACCAAGTTTTCTTGGTAGCGCCCAATCTCATGGAGATATATCTCGATGAGACCCGGTCTTAAATCCTGGTTAGCTCAGTGTCCAGAGGGGGTCGAGCGATCCCAGCCTTGAGCGCGAGGGCCAGTTGTCTCCGTGGCCCTTCCTCTTCTCATCGTCGCGTGGCCGCGACCTGGGGCGCTCGGGCAGGGGTGTCTCTTTATGCTCGTCGCCGGCGCTTGGGTTCATCGACGAGCGGTGCTCCTGCGCCGCGGGTCGACACTCCCCCTTGCTCTAGGGCGCGACGGATCGCTGTCTGGCTGCGGCCGGTGAGCTCGGCGAGCTCACCTGTTGACTGCACCCACAGCGGCGTTGCGAACGGGCGCTTGGCTGCTGCGATGGAAGGTTGGCTTCATGGCTGCGGCGCGAGCTGGGCGGGACGTTGCACGGTTGGTTCTGCCGCGTTCGGGGGCAGTGGTGGCGGCCCCTGGTGTGGGGTGGCAGGTGGTCGACGCGGCAGGTCGCCCGGTTAAGGAGATCACGGCCTTCTTGATCGACATCGCGGCGACGGGCGCGTCGGTGGCAACCCGCCGTTCGTACGCGTATGACCTGCTCCGGTGGTGGCGGTTCTGCCTGGCTGTGGAGGTCCCCTGGCGGGAGGCCTTCCGTGAGGAGGTGCGCGACTTCGTCCTGTGGCTGCAGGGCGCCCCGAACGGCCAGCGGCGCCGGGCCGCGGACCCGGCTGCGTCCGTGTCGGAGGAGAGTTCTTCTTCGGGCGAGCGGTCGACGTCGCGGCCGGCGGCGGGATCGATCAACGCGGTCACGGGCAAGGCGTATCTTCCGGCGGGGTACGCGCCCCGGACGATCAACCACGCGTTGACGGTGATCTCGTCGTTCTATGAGTTCGCGGTCGCTGCCGGGCTGGGCCCGCTGGCCAATCCTGTCCCGCGGTCCTCAGCGCGGGGTCGAACCGGGCCGTCTCGCCGGGTCGGGGCCAGGTCTGGGCTGCCTCGGCGCGGCACCTACCGGCAGCGGCAGCCGCGGATCCAACCGCGGTCCATTGGGGAGCCGCTGCTGCAGGAGCTGTTCTCGGTGTTGGGGAATGACCGTGATCGGGCGTTGGTGGCGGTGACGCTGTCCTCCGGGGTGCGGGCCTCGGAGCTGCTGTCGATGACACGCCATGGCGTCAACGCCGGCGAGGGCGTGTTGAGCGTGGTCGGTAAGGGGCAGGCCGGTCTGCGGGTGTGGGTGCCTGCCGCGCCGGAGTCGTTCGTGTGGATCGCCCGGTACCTCGCCGGTCACGTCCGCTCTGGGTTCGATGCAGGCATGGGCGACCAGCCGCTGTGGATGACGTTCGGCAACCCGCCTCGACCGTTGACGTACTTCACTCTGCGGCAGGTCCTGGAGCGGGCCAACGCGAAGCTCGGCGCGAACCTGACGTGGCACGACTTCCGTCACACCTTCGCTCACCGTCTGCTGGCCGACGAGCGGATGACGCTGACCGATGTCCAAATGCTGCTGCGGCATCGCAACATGGATACCTTGCAGGCGTACTCGGCGGCCCGGCTCGATGAGCTCGTCGCCTCCCTGCATCGGCATCTGAGCCGACCGGCGCCAGCCGCGGCCCGGCCCGCGCCGGGCTACGCCGCCAGCGACCTGCACACCCTTTTCCCGGGCGTGACGCTGTGACCACGCACTTGGCGAAGGGCGGCAGGCCAAACAACCCCCCGCTGCAGCCGATGACGTTCACTCAGGTCCAGTTGGCGGCCACCGGGCAGGACCTGGGGTCGGCTGCCCGGTCGGTGCTGGAGCCGTTGATGGTGAGCCTGATCTGCCACTGGCGCCCGGTGACACCGCAGTTGCCTCGCGCCACCCGTGATGGCTCGGCTACGCGTGCGACGAGCCGGCTGCTGGACTGGCTCGAAGGCCACCCGGGCACGACATGGCGCCAGCGGTGGGAGGCAAGTGAGTCCGCTGGGGTGCGCGGGACCGCCTGGTATGAAGCCGCCGGCTTCGGCCGACCGGCCCTGCGGTCAGAGATCAGGTACGCCCTCAACGCCGTCCTCGTGCTCAAGGCGGTCCGCCCCAGCCACGTGTGGATCATGGAAAGCCGGCGGGAACGACTCTGGACCGACTTCGTCGAGGTCCACGACACCGACCTGTTCGCCCACGTCGCGGCCATGACCGCGCAGGCCCCCCACCCCGACCAGACGACCTGGCGGGTACGGACCAACCTGGTCAACCTGTGCCTGGTCACCGGACGGTCCCTGACCGAGCTGACTGGCGCTGACTTCATCAGCGCCCGGCGCGAGCTGATGGACCGCCAGCGGGTGGGTCACCGCATGCACACCACCTGGGAGTACGCCCGCCGCGCGGGGCTGCTCCCCGGGGAACCGGACTACATGCTGCAGGTCACCAGCGCCCCTCCCCTGACGCCCGAGCAGCTGGTGGCCCGGTACAACATCGAGGACCCCGACATCCGTGCCGTGTTCGTGGAGTACCTCACCGAGCGGTGCACCGAAACCGACTACTCCACCCTCAACGGCATCGCCATCCACCTGCTCGGGAAGTTCTGGTGCGACATCCAGGCCCACCACCGCGGCATCGCCACCTTGCGGCTGACCTCGGAGCAGGCCACCGCCTGGCGCACCCGGGTCGCGACCCTCTCGAACGGGAAACCGCGAAAGGACTGGGCCCAGCTGCTCGCCCGGGTCCGGTGCTTCTATTCCGACATCTCCCACTGGGCCCACGAGGACCCCGCCCGCTGGGCGCGCTTGATCCGCGCGGTCAGCGCGATGATGTCCTCGAGCTCGTCCAGCGCCATCTCAGCGACGAGGCCACGCACCTCGTCCACGCCAGCCGCGCCCTGAGCCACGGTCAGCAGCCAGGCGTGCAGCGCCTGCTGGTGCTTGGCCAGGTCTAGCGACCGCGGCTTGGGAGCGTGGGCCGGGTCCAGCTCGTGCACCCGCCACAGCAGGCTGTTGATCGTGCGGGTCCGGGTGTTCACCAACGCTTCTCGCCGGTCGACCAGCAGCTTCGCCTCCCGGGAGGCCTTGTCGTGCGAGGCCACCGGCAGCTCCGGTTCGCGCAGGAACGCGCGCGCGACCGCCAGCGCGTCGATCGGGTCCGACTTGCCCCGGGTGCGCGCGACCCGGCGCTGCTCGGCCATCATCTTCGGCGGGACCCGCACCACCGCCTGCCCGGCGCCGAGCAGGTCTCGCTCCAGCCGCGCGGACAGGTGCCGGCAGTCCTCGATCGCCCAGGTCAGCTCCTCGCCGAACTGCTGCCGGGCCCACCCCAACGCCTTCAGATGCCCGGCCGTGGTGGCCGCGACCGTCAGCTGCCCGACCTGCTTGCCGACCGCGTCGACAGCGACGAACGTGTGCGTCCGCTTGTGTACGTCAGCGCCAACAACAACCATGGTGGTTGCCTCCTTCACCTGATCAGTGACTGGACGGTTGGGCCGGTCGGCGGACACATCTCAGTGGGGGCGATGCCACGCTCCTATCAAGTCACGCCGGCCGGTCCGTCACACCGGTCGCCGGCAAAACGCATGAACGCCAACCCGGGGGCGGCACCGAGGCTATGAGCCAGACGACCAATGATCAGGACCCAACCACCGCGTGAGCGGTGCTGTCACCCTGACACTGAGACCGAGGCTAGCGGCGACCTCCGACAAGGCAGCGAGGTTGTTTCGAAAGGGGACCCTCCAACGGGACCCCTCCTCCGCAGCCGGCGGCGCACCAAGCCTGTGACTCCCGGCGGAAGTTGGCGGGCTCCTGCCGGGACTAAGTGGCGGTGGGCTGGCCGGGCGTTCGATCCGCTGACCAGCTGGCCGTGGGTGCCGTCGTCGCGGTGAACGGACCTGACGGGCAGGAGTGGGGCGACGGAGCCACGACGGTGTCCGGCGCCACTGTTACCCAGCGCCTTGGCGATGGCCTCCCGGCCGGGGACTTCCAGGTCGCTTGCGCTCCGTGTCCGGTGACGGCCACCCTGTCGACGGGACCTTCCGCTTCACCGTTGAGGCGGCGCCTGAAAGCGCGAGCACATCTGAGCCGTCGCCCGAGCGTGCCGACGAAGGGGCGACACCGACCTGGCCGCCTACAACGCGATGCTCGCACGCCTGGCCCGGCGCGCCGATGCCACCGCCCCTGGGCGCACCCAGCAACCAGGGGCCCCCCAAGCGCTCGGCGGAGGTGTCGAGGGACTGAGCGGCTACCAGGTCAGGTCTGAGCACTCGTGCTGCTGCTGGGCCGTCTCCACCTGGAGCGTGGCGTGGGCGATGCCGAAGCGATCCCGCAGGATGTCCCGCGCGGCGGCCAGGACCGCGGCGTGATCCGATCCGCTGCTCGCGACGAGGTGAGCGGTGGCGACGTTCATCCCGGAGGTCAGCACCCACAGGTGCAGGTCGTGGATGGCGCTCACGCCGGGCACGGCGCTCAGCTCTCGGCTGACGGCCTCCGGGTCGATGCCGGCGGGTGCGTGCTGGCCGAGTACCGCGACGACCTGCCGCCCCAGGGTGACGGCACGCACGATGACGAAGATGGCGATCGCCAGGGCGACGACGAGGTCCCAGACCGGTCGCCCGGTGGCGATGATCAGAACACCGGCGACCATGACACCGACGGAGCCGGCAGCGTCGGCCACCACTTCGAAGTAGGCGCCCCGGACGTTGAGGCTGTCCTTGGACCCGCTGCGCAGCAGCAGCATGGAGACAAGGTTGATCACCAGGCCCACGAAACCGACCGCGAGCATCACGCCCGAGGGTAGGGACGGGTCCTCGCCGATCCGGCTGATCGCCTCGACCACCACGTACACCCCGACGCCGAGCATGATCAGCACGGTCAGGCCGGAAGCGAAGACTTCCGCGCGGTACGAGCCGTAGGTTCTTCTTCCGGTGGGGTCGGGGCGGGTGGCGATCCGGGTGGCGAGCAGGGACGCCCCCAGGGCCACGACGTCGGCGGCCATGTGCCCGGCGTCGGAGATCAGCGCGAGCGAGCCGGAGATCAGCCCCGCTGCCAGCTCGACGGCGAAGAACGTCGCGGTCAGGAAGAACGCTGCGGCGAGGCGGCGGCGGTAGCGCCCGCCGGCGTGCTCAGCGACGGGGGCGTGAGCGTGCCCGGCGCCCATCAGCGGATCCCTTCGTGTCCGGTGTGCTCGCGGCACACGTCCAGCAGCATCCGCACGTGGGTATCGGCCAACCGGTAGTACACCCGGCGGCCCTCTCGCCGGTTGCCCACCACCCCCGAGGCCCGCAGTAGACGCATCGTCTGGGACACCGACGCCTCTGGGACCTGCACCGCTGCGGAGATGTCGCACACGCACAGCTCACCGGCCTCCAGCAGCGCGTAGAGGATCTTGGTGCGCCGTACGTCACCGAGCAACCGGAACAGCTCGGCCAGCGTCCCTGCCTCGGCGTCGTCCGGGACGCTGGCGCGGACCAGCGCCACGCGCTGCGACAGGGGATCATCACCGACGCAGCCGTCCAACGGCAGGACCCGACCCATGGGCATCTCCTCATCTACGCGGATCTTCAGATAACGTCACCCTAGCGCTGCGATCGCCGTGGGGTCGCAACCGGTCGATCGGTCTTCAGACCCATGTCGCTGTCAGGGACGCAGGCGGGGAGGAACGTATGCAGGACGACCCGGGCGTTACGGGGCCGGTGTGGCTGCCGACCGCACCGGCGTCCCTGGAGACGATGCTGGCACCGACGCTGCAGCCCGTGCCGGTCCTTCCGGTGCTGGCGGTGGTGCTGCTGGTGCTGTACCTGGCGGGCGCGTGCCGGCTGTGGCTGCGGGGTCGGCGCTGGTCGATCGGTGCGACCATCTCGTTCACGGTGGGCTGTGTGGTGCTGGCGCTGGTGACCGGTGCGGGCATCGAGGGGTACGGGTTGCGGCTGTTCTCGGCGTTCATGTTCCAGCAGCTGACGTTGATGATGCTCGTCCCACCGCTGCTGGTGCTGGGGCGGCCCGGCACGTTGCTGCTGCGCGCGACCCCGCACCGGGGGGTGGGCACGGTGGTGCTGGTCACGGCGCGGCGGGCCCTGCGCAGCCGGGTCAGTCGGGTGGTGCTGCACCCGGCGGTGATGGTGCCGTTGTTCCTGCTGGCGTTCTACGGGCTGTACCTGGCCGAGCTCGCCGACCCGCTGCTGCGCACCTGGACCGGGCACCTCGCCCTGGAGGTGGGGTTCCTGGTGGCCGGTCTGCTGTTCACCGTGCCGGTGCTGTCCACCGACCCGTTGCCTATCCGGCAGACCCATCACGGCCGGGCACTGGACCTGCTGCTGGAGATGCCCCTGCACGCGTTCTTCGGGGTGATCGTGATGATGGCCACCGCGCCGATGGTCCCGCTGTTCGCCGCGCCGCCGGCCGGCTGGGGGATCGATCCCCTGCGCGACCAGCAGCTGGCCGGTGGGCTGGCCTGGTCCTACGGGGAGGCGCCGGGACTGCTGATGCTCCTGCTGATCGCCAGCAGGTGGCAGCGCAACGACACCGAGCGCTCCACCGCCCGAGACCGGCAGATCGACCGCGACGGCGGCGCCGACGCCGAGCTCGAGCAGTACAACGCCTACCTCGCGCGCTTGAACGGCTCGCGGCCCTCGGGGGCGCCACCTGCACAACCGTGATGGTCGAGCCTCACGGGACCGCAGCATCGGACGTTGTCGACACCGCGGTGGTGGTCTTCTCGACGATGTCCTGGCCGAGCCGTATCCCGGTGTAGGCCGCGACGGCCATCAGCACGAGGAACCCGACGATCAGGCGCCACTCCAGCCACGAGGGCCACACGCGGGTGACCCACACCCGGCCCGGCACCCGCAGGGCTCGCACCCGCTGGGCCCGCACCCGCAGCGTCGGGGCGTGGTCGTCGGCCGCGCGGAGCCGCCGCGGGAAGGGGCGGCGGCTGCGGTCGCGGCCGGGTCGTCGACTGCCTGCCAGCGCACCGCTGACGACAGCGGCCGCCGCCAGGACGTAGACGGCCGTCTGCGGCGTGGTGCCCAGTCGCGCCGCCGGGGTGAGCGTGGTGCGCAGCGGGAGCGAGGCGATGAGCTCCTCATCGGTGAACAGACCGGTCCGCGCCACGACCGTCCCGTCCGGCATGATCATCGCGCTGACGCCCACGGTGGAGACCTGGACGGTCGACCTGCCGTGCTCCACCGCCCGGAAGCGGGACATCGCCAGCTGCTGGGTCGACTCCGGGGTGCGCCCGAACGAGGCGTTGTTGGTCGGGATGACGATCAGCTCTGCCCCGTCGAGGACCCCTTCGCGGATGAGGTCTGCGTAGGCGACCTCGAAGCAGATCCCGGTGGCCAGGCGCACGTCACGTCCGAGCGCGTCGATCCACACGTCCATGACGGCGGGGTCGCCGCCGGCTGCCATGTCCGTGGCGACCCGGTCGACGAGCGGAGTGAGCTGGCGGAAGAATGCGCGGAAGGGGACGTACTCCCCGAAGGGGACCGGGTGCTGCTTGGCGTAGGCGTCGCCACTCCCCGCACCGGCGGTCCAGGAAATGATCTCGTTGTAGCGGATGTCCTGCCCGTCGGGGAACCGCTGGGTTCCCAGCAGCAGTGGGGCGCCGACCGCTGCGGCGGCGCGGTCCACGGTCGAAGCCTGCGCCAGGTCGGTGCGGGGGTCGATGTCGGCGGCACTCTCCGGCCACACCACCAGGTCCAGCTTGCGCCTTCCGGCGGTCGCCGCGAGCCGCTCGGTGCCTTGGGCGTGGTTGGCCGTGACGTCGCGGGCCTGCTCGGCCCAGTCGGCGCCCTGCTGCGGGACGTTGCCCTGGACGGCGCCGACCAGCAGTGAGCCGTTCTCCGGGCCGGCTGTCAGGGGAAGCCGGCCCGGGGCGCCGGCCAGGAGCACCGCGGCGAGCAGCGCCCGAGTCGCGGCGATAACCGCGGTGCGGCGCAGGTACTGCAGCGCCAGCGCGATCAGCGCCCCCGTCACGGCGACGAACGCGGAGACCAGGACCTCCCCTCCGTAGGGCGCGAGACGTAGCAGGGGCGCCTCGGTCTGGGAGAACGCCAGGAAGCCCCACGGGAAGCCCCCGAAAGGCCAGGAGCCGCGGACCTGCTCGATGGCGACCCACAGCACGGCTGCGGTGACCGCCTGGGCCAGCGGGCGACCGGTGAGCCAGACGGCCCTGCGCGCGTAGGTCCACAGCGCGCCGAAGCCGGCGACGTACAGCGCCTGGAACACGCTGAGCGCGACCCACGGGAGCGCCGATCCGGTGGCCTGCACTGCCCAGTGGACCAGCGGCAAGAAGAAGGCCAGCCCCCAGACCAGGCCGATGCCTGCGGCGCGGACCAGTGACGCGCCGCGCATCGCGAGCAGCAGGCACGCCATGCCGGCGTAGGCCAGCGGCCACCATCCCCGGTCAGGAAACGCGAGACTCGTCGCCCAGCCACCCACGCCTGCTCCGACCAGCACCAGCCCCGGCGGCATGAGGCCAGGCAATGAGGCGCCACCGTTGCGGCGTCGCGCATTCACGCGCTCGACCTCCTGCCGGGGCGACCCGGCGCGGACACGAAGCACCAGCAAAGCGACGCCGGTGACGATCGCGGTGTCGGCGATGTTGAAGGTCGGGAACCACCCGCTGTGCAGGTAGTCGGTGACCACCCCGTCCCCAGCCCGGTCCACGACGTTCGCGATCGCCCCACCCAGGACCAGGGCGAGGGCAGGCAACCGCCCGCGCGAAAGAGCGGCGCCGGTCCGCCAGGCGACCACACCGACCGCAGCCGCTCGGCCTCGTGCTCCTCGGCTTCCTCGCCGCCGGGGGTGGTCTCGTCGTCGCTGCAGCCGCAGGCGTCGCTCATCGTGCACTCTCCTTGGCGATCGGGTCAGAGGTGGTGGGACTTGCGTAGGTGGGGCACAAGGCCACAGCGTTGCCGGTCGCGGCCAGCAGGCCCTCGGCCACAGCGAGAAGGTCCATCAGCTCCGGGCGGGTCAGGTGGTAGACCGACGCGCGTCCCTGCGCGCGGTAGTCGACCAACCCGCAGTCCCGCAGGCAGGCCAGGTGTGAGGACACGGTGGACTGGCTCAGGCCCAGCTCGGTGCACAGGTCCACGACCCGCGCCTCGCCCCTCGCCAGGCGGCGCACCAGCGCCAGGCGCGTCGGGTCGCCCAGGCCTCGGAACAACGCCCCTGCGGGCGCGAGCTCGGCCCGGCCACTTACATCAGGACTTGCGGTGATCATCGGCATGGGTCGATGCTAGCGCCTATCGGGTGTGGGTTCGACCCGGTCGGGCTCTGGAGGCTGCTGTGTCCGATCTATCGGCCGCCCCGGCCACAGCCGCGAGTAGCGCGCGGGCCTCGCACCGCAACCAACCGAAAGGCCCCTCGATGGACTTGGCCGTAGCCGTCCTGCAGGCCGTCGGTCTGTTCCTCGTGACCAACATCGACGACATCATCGTGCTCTCACTGTTATTCGCCCGCGGCACCGGCGCCCCAGGCACCACCGCCGAGATCATCGCCGGGCAGTACCTCGGCTTCGGCGCCATCCTCATCGCCTCCGTCCTGGTCGCACTCGGCGCCAACGCCTTCCTGCCTGAAGACGCCATCGCCTACTTCGGACTCATACCCCTGCTCCTGGGCCTCTACGCCGCCTGGCGGGCCTGGCGTGGCCGCGACGACGACGGTGACGACCCGGGCAAGGCCGTCGCCGTCTGGACCGTCGCAGCGGTCACCTTCGCCAACGGCGGCGACAACATCGGCGTCTACGTCCCGGTCTTCCTCACCGTCGGCCCCGCCGCGACCGCCGCGAACGCCGTCGTGTTCCTCGCCCTGGTCGCCGTGCTCGTCCTGGCCGCCAGGTACGTCGCCACCCGACGACCCATCGCCGAAGTCCTCGAACGCTGGGAACACGTCCTGTTCCCCCTCGTCCTGATCGGACTGGGCATCGTCATCCTCCTCGAGGGCGGCGCCTTCGGGCTGTAGAGCCGTTGGCCGTTCCCGGTGGCGGCGGAGAAGGTCATCGTCGGCGGGCGATTGCCGGTCACGGTTCTCGGCCGCCCCCTGGCCTGCTGCCGATGCGCGGACGGCGGTCGCGGCTCAGAGGTACCGACAGACGTCGGTCGGGTCGCAGGCCCCGGGGTCAGGTGCGGCGGCGGCGTCTCGCAGCTCGGTGACGTTCTCGCGCAGCGCCTGAAGGTCCGCGATCTGGCGGTCGAGCTGGTGGACGCGGCTGTCGAGCAGCTGGCGGACGTGGTGGCAGGGCGCCGCACCGGCGTCTCGTACGTGCAGCACCTCTCGGATCTGCGCCAGGGTCAGGCCGGCGGCCTGACCACGGCGGATGAAGTTCAGTCGCTGGAGGGTCGCGGGCTCGTAGTCGCGGTAGCCGGTGGTGGTGCGCTCGGGCGCCGGGAGGAGCCCTGCCTGTTCGTAGTAGCGCAGCGTCTTGGTCGTGGTGCCGCTCGCCTGGGCCAGCTCTCCGATACGCACATCGCCTCCAGCTGCCGAGCCTACCGGCCTTGACCTTCCAGTGCGCTAGAAGGTCCAGGCTGGCGCCTGGAGCAGGACCGACGACGAAGGGATCTGGCATGAGCGCGGGCTATGACGTGGACCTGGCGGTGGTCGGCTCCGGTGGTGCGGCGATGGCGGCTGCGATCACCGCTCGGCAGACTGGGCACACCGTGGTCCTGATCGAGCGCGGCGTTCTCGGTGGGACCTGCGTGAACATCGGCTGCGTGCCGTCCAAGACGCTCCTGGCGGCCGCCGGCGCCCGACACTCCGCCCTGACCAATCCCTTCGACGGCGCTCCCACGTCCGCAGGTGGCGTAGACCTACGAGCGCTGGTTCACCAGAAGGACGAGCTCGTCGAGCGCATGCGCAGTACGAAGTACGCCCACGTCGCCGCCGCCTATGCGTTCGAGGTCGTGCCTGGGCACGCCAGGTTCCTCGATCGCGACACGCTCGCGGTCGACGGCGAGCCGCTGCGCGCCCAGGCGTACGTGGTGGCCACCGGGGCCGCGCCGGCGGTGCCCGAGCTGGCGGGTCTGGACAGCGTGGACTGGTTGACGTCGACGACGGCCATGGAACTCGAGCAGGTGCCGAGGTCCCTGGTGGTGATCGGTGGCGGCTACGTCGGGCTCGAGCAGGCGCAGCTCTTGGCCCGTCTCGGTGCGAGGGTGTCCCTGGTCGGGCGCGTGGCCCCCCGGGCCGAGCCGGAGCTGGCCGAACGCCTGCGTGCGGTCTTTGCCGAGGACGGCATCGGTGTCCTCGAGGAGCACGCCGTCGCCGTCTCGGTCGACGGAGGCGAGGTCGTCGTACGGGCCGCCTCGGGTGCTGCCGTCCGCGCAGAACGGCTGCTGATCGCCACCGGTCGCACGGCCCGCACCGACGGGCTGGGGCTCGCCGCAGCCGGCGTCGACGTCGACGAGCGGGGTTTCGTCGTCACGGATGAGTTCCAGCGCACGACCAACCCGCGCGTCTACGCCGCAGGCGACGTGTCCGGTGCCCCGCAGTACGTCTACGTCGCCGCCGCCGCAGGCCGCGCCGCCGCCACCAACGCACTGACCGGCCCGGACGGTCCTGGGGCGCGGGTCGACTACACCGGCCTGCCCACCGTGGTCTTCACCAACCCCCAGCTCGCCTCGGCCGGGCTGAGCGAGAAGGAGACCCTCGAGCGCGGCCACGACTGCAGGTCCCGAGTACTGAACCTCTCAGAGGTCCCGCGCGCCCTGGTCAACCGCGACACCCGAGGGGCCGTGAAGATCGTCGCCGACGCCACAACAGGCAAGGTCCTGGGGGTGCACGCCCTCGCCGACGGTGCCGGCGAGATCATGCTCGCCGCGACCTACGCCATCAGAACCGGCATGACGGTCGACGACCTCGCAGACACCTGGGCGCCCTACCTGACCATGGCCGAGAGCCTGCGGATCGCCGCAGGGCTGTTCCGCAACCATTTGCCGACGTCCTGCTGCGCCTGACCGGTCCAGCGCCCTCGACGCCCCCGCTGTCATTCCGGCCGCGCTATGTGCTGACCGCACCAAACCCGGCACTGTCGCTCGCGACCCGGATGCTGTGGCCAGCTTCGGCCCCATGCCGCCGAGCTCAGCCACACGCCCGGTTCTACACCTGGCGGCGGCTGGGCGCTCTGGGCCGCCCGCCGTTCCGCGCTGAGCCGAACCAGGCGCTGCCGCCGACCGTCTCACGCCATCGCCGGAAACGAACGTTTCCGCTACACCGGAGTCGAGATTCCGGTGAGGTCTGACATCGACCCGGATCGTGTAGCGGAACTCAGTGCCGAAATCTACGGTTCGGAACTTCCCGGTGGGGATGAGTTTCGCTACGCTCGACCGGTGGGGCATCTGCTGGGGTACGCGCGCGTGTCCACCGCTGATCAGGACGCGGCGTTGCAGATCGACGCCCTGAATCGGGCGGGGTGCTACCGGGTGTTCGTCGACACGATCTCCGGATCGCTGCAGCAGCGCCCCGAGCTGGACAAGCTGCTCGACCAGCTGCGTCCAGGGGACACCCTGGTGGTGTGGCGCCTGGATCGGCTGGGCCGGTCGATCCGGCACCTGATCGACCAGCTGCAGGTCCTATCCGACCGCGGCGTGGGGTTCCGGTCCCTGCAGGAGACGATCGACACGACCTCCCCAGGAGGACGGTTGGTCTTCCACGTCTTCGCCGCCCTGGCCGAGTTCGAGCGCGACCTGATCCGGGAGCGGACCAACGCCGGCCTGGAGGCCGCCCGCGCACGGGGCCGCACCGGTGGGCGCCCCTCGGCGCTGTCCGGCGACCAGGTCCGGGCGGCCCGGCGGATGTATGAGCAGAAGGACATGACGGTCGCCCAGATCGGTGAGGTGCTCGGGGTTTCCCGCACCACGATCTACCGGGCACTGAACCGCCCACCCGCTGCGCCGGCCTCGCCGCGACGAGCCACGAGCGCCGTGTAGCAACGTGGATGCGGGCGGGCGGTGGCAGATCCTGCGGCTGCATGTCGAGGACCAGGTCCCGCTCGCCGCGCTGGCCCGGCATCACGGCCTGGGTGTGCGCACGCTGGAACGCTGGCACGCCCGCTACCGCGCAGGCGGCCTGGCCGCCCTGGACCGGACACCGCGGGCGGACGTCGGCGGGCACCGTCTGCCGGCGGAACTCGTCACGCTGATCGAAGGGCTGGGCCTGACCCGGCCCCGCCCACCAATCGCCGCGATCCACCGGACGGTGGTGAAGGTCTGCGCCGGCGCCGACTGGCCGGTCCCGTCCTACGGCGTCGTCCGCTCGATCATCACCGCCCTGGACCCCGGCATGGTCACCCTCGCCCTTGAGGGACCAGGCTCCTACCGGGACAAGTACGAGCTCGCGGTGCGCCGGGCGGCGGACCGGCCCAACGCGATGTGGCAGGCCGACCACACCCTGCTGGACATCGTGCTCGTCGGCACGGATGGCAAGCCGGCCCGGCCGTGGCTGACCGTCGTCATGGACGACTGCTCGCGCGCGATCTGCGGGTACATGGTCTTCTTCGGCGCGCCGGCCACGATGAACACCGCCTTGGCGTTACGGCAGGCGATCTGGCACAAGAGCGACCCACGGTGGCCGATGTGCGGGATCCCCGAGGTGCTCTACGTCGACCATGGGTCGGACTTCACCAGCGACCACCTGGCCCGCACCACCGTCGACCTGCACATCCGCCTAATCCACTCCGCCGTCGCCCGACCACAGGGGCGGGGCAAGGTCGAGCGGTTCTTTGGAACCGTCAACACCGAGTTGCTCACCACCCTGCCCGGACACCTCCACCACGGTGCCGGGCGCTGGCCGGCGCCGGCCCTGTCCTTGGCCGACCTGGACGGCGTGGTCGGGGCGTTCGTCCTGGACTACAACGACCGCACCCACAGCGAGCTCGGCATCTCGCCGCGGGCGGCGTGGATCGCCGACGGGTGGCTGCCACGCACCCCCGACAGCCTCCAGGCTCTGGACGGGCTGCTGCTCAGCGTGGCCCGATCCAGAACGGTGCGCCGCGACGGCGTCCACTTCCAGGGCCTGCGCTACGTCTCCCCGACCCTCGCCGGCTTCGTCGGGCGCCCCGTGGTCATCCGCTACGACCCCAGAGACATCACCGAGATCCGCGTCTTCGACCACGACCAGTTCCTGTGCGCCGCCGTCGACCAGGACCACCACGGGCGCCAGATCAGCCTCAAGGAAGTCCAGGCCGCCCGCAACGCCCGCCGCCGCGCGCTGCGCCGAGGCATCAACGAGCGGATCGCCATGGTCGGCGCCCACACAACCGACCCCCGTGCCAGGCCACTGCCGCCACGGACCCCAGCCTCGGGCCCGGTGAAGCTCAAGGTCTACAAGGAGGACCTACGGTGAGCGAACGCTTCATCGTGACCAAGGAGCACCGCCGCTTCACCGAGTTCGCCGACTCCGTCCGGCGAGGGCGCACCATCGGGCTGTGCTTCGGACCGGCCGGGGTCGGCAAGACGGTCTCCGCCCGCCGCTACGCCCACTGGGACCAAGCCCACGAGTTGGTCACCGCCTGGGGCCCACGCAGCGACGACGACGCCAAGGTCTACGCCGCCCTGGCCAAGAACCGCACCGCCCTCTACACCCCCGGGGTCCTGACCACCCCGCGGCTGCTACGCGAGGACCTGGACCGGATCATCACGCGCACCAGCATCTGCATCCAGCAGCACCTTGAAGCCCCGGGCCGCGCCCCTGTGGACCGGGGCGGCGCCCGGCGCACCACCAACTACGTCCAGCTCGTCATCGTCGACGAGTCCGAACGTCTCAGCCCCACCGCGCTCGAGCTCCTACGGGACCGCTACGACCGCGACCAGATCGCCCTGATCCTCATCGGCATGCCGGGCCTGGAGAAGCAGTTCAGCCACTACCCCCAGTTCTACAGCCGCGTCGGGTTCGCCCACCAGTACCGCCCCCTGAGCAACGACGAGCTCCTCTTCGTCCTGCAACGCCACTGGCGCACCCTCAGCAAGACTCTCAACCCCGACGACTTCACCGACGCCCAGGCCATCGCCGCGATCAGCCGCATCACCCGCGGCAACTTCCGCCTCCTGGAACGACTCTTCCCCCAGATCGAACGCGTACTGAGAATCAACGAGCTGCAGACCATCACCAACGACGTCGTCGAAGCCGCCGCGAGCACCCTCGTCATCGGGGTCGAGTGAGCCCGCCAGGAATCGGCTGCCGCAGGCCGCCACCTACCGGCGAAGGTCACACACCAAGCCGTGCTCGCGGGCGCGTCCCGTACAACCCGCCCGCGAAAATGCCCGGTCATCGGGGGCTAACCGGTGACACTGGGCGAATGGCTGCCTTAAGCATCGGATACGCCCGGGTCTCGACTGCCGACCAAGACCTCACCGCGCAGCGTCAGGCTCTCACCGCTCTGGGGGTGGACCCGAACCGCATCTACGTCGACCACGGGCTCACTGGCACCAACCGCGCCCGACCCGGGCTGCGCGAGGCGCTAGCTGCCTGCCGCGCCGGCGACACCTTCGTGGTCACCAAGCTTGACCGGCTCGCCCGTTCCGTCCCCGACGCCCGCGACATCGTCGACGAGCTCACCTCGCGCAGCGTCAAGCTCAACCTCGGCGGCTCCCTGCACGACCCCACCGACCCCGTCGGACGGCTCCTGTTCAACGTGCTGGCCATGGTCGCCGAATTCGAAGCCGACCTCGCCCGCGCCCGGACCCGAGAAGGCATGGCCGTCGCCAAGGCCAAAGGCCGCCTGCGCGGCAAGCAGCCCAAACTCACCCCCAACCAGGAGAAGCACCTGGTCACGCTGTGGCGCGACGGCACCCACACCAGCACCGACCTCGCTGAGCTCTTCAGCGTCGGCCGCTCCACCGTCTACCGCGCCATCCAACGCGCAGGAACCGCCTGAGCCAGCAGGGCGGCGAGTAGGCGAGGATCAAAGCGCCAGACCGCAACACCACGGACCGAGACGACGTCCTCCAAAGGAGTGCTTGATAACTCACACCCTGACGCTAAAGGCAGGGGCGAGGCGTAAACCAAAGCATACGAATGCTACAAAGATGCTGAGTGCGGCTACTGTGCCAGCGGAGGTGTCCAAAACGTTCGAGATGATGGAGTCCGGGGTGGCCAGATCGTAGAAGCATGCGAGAGAGACGATCAAGGTCAGAAACCATGCGCCTTCGCCGACGAAGAATCGGCTCACTAAACCAATCGCCGCGAAGGCCCACCACAGAGCTATGACGTGCTCACTGGGCCAAGATGCTACGAAAATCCGATAGAGGCCGAGGGAGGCGAGGGCGGCGGTAGCAGCACAGAGAGATTGCAGCCCACCGACCCTGACTGGGTTGAACCAGTTCCATCCCTCAAGATGTGACTCCACGCACAGGCCTACGGTGAGGGCCGCCGGCAGGCACCAGGCCACTACGGTGGGCAACGGAACCTTGCTCAACGGCAGGTCAATCTCTGGGCCTGCAAGTCCCAATACGACGATCTGTAGTGCGATCGAAGCCAACACTAATGACAGCTTTTGCGCCTTGAGCGCGATCATGGGTTCGGCATGTCCAGCTTGAATGGGAGCGACGGCATAGCGGAGCAGGACTGTAGTTGGGCCTGCGTGCGTCGTGCCCACGATGCCTGCTGTTCCTTGGTCGTCATGTTCATCCAAGCCTGCAGGCTGGGGTCGCCAGTGCGGTAGCCAGGTTCGACCTGCGACATCAGCCACTCGGCCAAGATACTTCTGACGATCTGCCAAGCGCCGTTGCCGAGCATCCCGCAGTCTGATGGCCCAGCAATGGACGACACCACGTCAGTGGGGTCGGGGGGATCGAAGTTGACGTTGAGCGTGCTGACTTGAAGCACGCCGACACTGTGGCTCCCGCCATTTGGAGGAAACTGCTGGTACCGAGAAGGAACCGATAGTCCTAGTCCGTCGAGGCGTCGCGCGGCGCGGTTGATAGCGACAGCCCACTGCCCGGTTTGGCGGGTATTTCCGAGCACGAAACAGACTTGGATGGGGTCACCCTCACAGGAGTATTGCAGAGGCTCACGCGGGACCCAGATGGTGCGCTGCGCGGCTTCGGTGAGCGACAAACCACCGACCACAAGAAGTGCGACGGATCCCGTCGCGACGAGAAGCAGGCGGCTCCTCTGCTTTGTACCGCTGACGATCCAGAGCAAGCCCAAGTTCACCAGGATGAGCATCCCGAAGTGCATGGAGAGGACGCGCGTATCGGGTTCCCACTGGGCTACAGAGCCAGTGACGGCGTACGGGCCGAGGAAGGAAAGGTGTGTGTCCCGGGTGACGGCTATAAGCAAACCGTATGACACGGCAGCCGCGCCCAGACTGGCTGGAACAGGGCGCAAGAAGGTGCCGAGCGCTACTCCTAGGACCGCGTTGAAGCAGTACAGCGGCAGAGCGCGACAGACGGCGACGACATTGACGGTGTCGGTTGGAGAGTAGGAGGCGGTAACAACCAGCATCGTTGTCGAAACGATGAGCCACACAAACAGCCCGACCGCAGCAGGCGCCAGGGCTGGTGCTAGCACGGCTTGTGTTCGTCGCGTTGCCGTCGGCAGTACCAAAGCCTCGTTCAGCCCTCGGAACTGAGCACATGCGAATGCGCATCCAGCAGCGACGGCCGGTCCGAGGAGGACCAGAATCGACTCGGTCATCCCGAGGGTGCGGCCCCACTCCCCACGCCACTGAGCGGATCGATTCAAGGCAACCGTTGCGCAGGTGATGACAGCGGCTAGGGCAGTGACCCACGCAACGCGGGAACGAAGCGCGGCCCTCACGTCGCTACCCTTCGCTGCTGCATGATGGCTTCGAGAAACAAGCGCTCTAGCGAAGCCGCATCCCGGCCGCGTTGTGAGGGCTCTTCGTGACAGACCCGGCCGTCGTGCAGGAAGACGACATGATCTGCCAACACTGCTACATCCTCGATGATGTGACTGCTTACCAGGATGTTGCAGTTCACGCTCAGGCCGCTGAGCAGGCTTCTGATCGAGGCTCGCTGCTCGGGATCAAGCCCTGTGGTCGGTTCGTCTAGTAGCACCCAATTCGGCTCGCCCATTAGCGCTTGGGCGATCAAGAGCCGTCTGCGCATCCCACCAGACAAATGCGCGATCCGGTCGTTTGCGCGGCTCTCCAGGTCGACGGACCGGAGCGCCTCTTTGGCTTGAGTCGCTCGAGACCTCTTGGGGACCTTCCGCAGCCATCCGAGGTATGTCAAGAACTCGGAGCAGGTGAAGTGCGCCGGAAGGTCGGCCTCTTGGGGGCAGTAGCCCAGACGCCCCAGCCTGCTGAAGGGGTCAGTGCCATCGATCGCCACCGAGCCCTTGGTCGGGGCGATTTGGCCCACGGCTAGTTTCATGAGCGTGGACTTGCCGGCTCCGTTCACGCCGACGAGGCCGACCACCGCGGCCTCGAGACGCAGAGAGACGTCACTCAGCGCCTCGGTTGACCCGAAGCGCTGAGTGACGTGATCGAAAACGAGCAAGGTCCGACCTAGTACGTGAAGGACGGAACGGCCTGCGAGCTACAGGAGTCCGGGCGGTAGGAGATGTCCAGGCAGGTCTGGATCGTTGCTCGGACCTTGCTGGCAGTCGACACCAGCGGGAAGCGCAGCACCTGCCACTGGAACGCTGTGGACGAAGTACGGCCCGTCTCCTTGGCCGGATCGATGTCCGTTCCACCGCCGTCCAGGTACCACGTGGGCCAGGCCTCGTCGTAGTTGTAGGTTCCGGTGGTCACCGCCCGGTGCCAGTTCCCCACGTAGAGCGTCGTCTGGTTCTCATTCTGGATGTTGCCGTAGGCCTGGCCAGTGTACTGGTCTCCGATCTTGCCCCAGTCGACCTTGCTTGTGTAACTGGCATACGCCGCGTTTGCCCCCATCGTGAGGGCTCCTGCGGCGACGAGGGCGACCACACTCGTCCGTGTGGCTCGCCGGTTCAGAATCGACATGAAGTGCTCCTGCCTTCTCCCCTAGTGGACCGTCATTGGTCCGAGCCGGAACATAACAGCCAATCAGGCTGCGGGGCTCAATACAGGACTCCATGTCAGGAGGAGCCGAGGAGCGTCACCACGCTCGAATCTGGCTCTTCCGACCTGAGTGTG